>JAFECY010000326.1 GCA_018241865.1 Pseudomonadota bacterium
AAGCGGCGAACCGTGCCAAGTCGGAATTCCTCGCCGTGATGAGTCACGAGATCCGCACGCCGATGAACGGCGTGCTGGGCATGATGCAATTGGCGCTGTCCGAAGCGACCAAACCCGAGCAGAAAGAATATTTGGAAACGGCGCAGTATTCGGCCGAGGCTTTGTTGACCATCCTGAATGACATCTTGGATTTTTCCAAACTCGAATCCGGCAATCTGGAGTTCGAGCACATCCCCTTCGATGGCATGAAGACGGTGCGCAGCGTGGTGAGTTTGATGTCGGCGCGGGCGAGCGAAAAGCTGATCGAACTGCACTGCGATTACCCGGACAGCCTGCCGCGTTACTTGTTCGGTGACGCCGGTCGCTTGCGCCAAGTGTTGCTCAATCTCGTCGGCAATGCGTTGAAATTCACCGAAAAAGGCGGCATCACCTTGCGCGTCGAAGCCTTGCCCGATGCGCCGGGCACCTTGCGCTTCGCCGTCAACGACACCGGCATCGGCATCTCGCAAGAAGCGCAGGGGCGCTTGTTCCAGTCTTTCTCGCAAGCGGATAACTCGATCACCCGTCGTTTCGGCGGCACCGGCCTAGGTCTGTCGATCTGCAAGAAAATCGTCGAAATGCAAGGCGGCCGCATCGGCGTGGACAGTACTGAAGGCGTCGGCAGTTGCTTCTGGTTCGAGTTGCCACTGCCTGCCGCGCAATTGCCGCAGGCAGTACAGACAGCGCAGACGCCGCAGACCGCAGTCGCACCGCTTGCGTCTGCAGCGCCCGCTGCTGCTGCTGTTGCTTCGACGCGCGGCCTGCACATCCTGTTGGCCGAGGATAATGAAGTCAATCAGCGGGTCGCCACCCTGTTGCTGCAAAAAGCCGGCCACCGCGTTCACCTCGCCCGTCATGGCCGCGAGGCGGTCGAAGCGGTGGGGCAGCACGCCTTCGACGTGGTGCTGATGGATATGCACATGCCGGAAATGGATGGCCTCGAAGCCGCCCGTGTCATCCGCGGCATGGAGGGCGCGGCAGCGCGCATCCCCATCGTCGCGCTCACCGCCGCGGGTACCGATTCCGATGTCCAGACCTGCATGGATGCCGGCATGAATCATTTCCTCACCAAGCCGATCCGCATGGATCGGCTGCGCTCGGTACTGGATGAGTTGTCCGCCGCTAGGTGATGTGACTCGGATTTCTGCAAAAAGAACGAATAAGCATTTTGAACCACGGCGCTCACAGCGAAAAGAACATGCGGTTTTTGGGCTTCACCGTGACCGCTGTGTTCGCCGTGTTGAACCGCTTTTTGCTTGTGCGTCAGTCCTGTTGACCTCCCAAAACCCGAAATGACCGGGTTTTCCCCCTCTTTTCCACGCCTGATTTGCCGTTCTGAACTCGATAATACCTATTAAGAAATTCCGGCTCCTGCCGTAAACAGGCCCCGCCGGAATCCCATTATCGCGGGAGTCAGACATGGATACGAACCAGGCAATGCACAAACCGACCAATCTGCGCGTGGCGTTTTCGGAAGAGGAAGGCACCATCGACATGCCAGCGGCCGCACCGCAGGATGGCGCGCAGAGTGGTGCGACTGGCGGTGGCATGGCGCTCAAGACCATCCGCGAGGCGATTGCCCGGGTCGAGGCGGAAGCGAAAGCCACCGTCGCCGCAGAAAACCGCGCTCTTGCCGAGTCCCGCGCCCGTTCCTTGGCCGAAGATCGCGCCATTGCCGACGCCGCCGCCGGCGCGGAAGCGCACCAACGCGCCCAAGCAGCCGAAGAAGAAATCACTGTCAGCCGTGCCCGTCTTGACGCTGAGCGCAATGCGCGCATCGCCAGTGAAGCCCGGATCGCTGCCGCCAACAAAGAAATCGCCGAACTGCGCGCCCGTGCCGAAGCCGACGAGCAAGTTCGTCGTCATGCCGAGGAGCGCGCCCGCTCTGAGCAGGAAGCCCGCAAGCGCGCTGCCGAGCAAGCATCGCTAGAAGGTGAGTTGGCCGCCAAGGCTGCCGCCGCTGTCAAATTGCTGGAACAGCAAACCGAACAAACACGCCTGCAGGTCGCCGAGCGTGTCTCCGCCGCACAGGCCGCCCAGCTTGCCGCCGAAGCGCGCGCCCGTGCGGAAGCCCGCATGGCCGAATCCGCGCGCGAACGCGAGCGCATGGAAAACGAAGCGCGCCAGACTGCCGAAATGCTGGCCGCGGTTCGCAGCGAAGCCACCAGTCAAGCACAAGAGCGCGAACGCGCCGACGCCATTGCCCTGCAATCGACATTGAGCCGGGTGCCGGCCGAAGTGCGCGCCGCAGAAGAAGCACGCGCTCGTGCCTTGGCCGAACAGGAACAGGAAGCCATTGCTGAGGCGCGCGCTGAATCCGAGCGCCGTGCGCTCGAATCGCTGCAAATGCGCTTACAAGCCGATCTCGAATTGCGCGATGCCGCGCTGCGCCGCGAACAAGTCGAAGTGGTGGCCGCTGTTAGTGCGCAAGCCCGCCGCGAAGCAGAAGAACGCATTCGTGTTGCGACCGAGGCACGCATCCAGGTCGAACGTGAATTGCAGAACACCGCCATGATTCGGATCGAAGCTGAACACCGAGCCGATGCGCAGACCCGTGCTCGCGTCGCCGCCGAGCAGCGCGCCATCGAGGAAGCACGTCAGCGCGAGGAAATCGAAAATCAGGCCGCCGCACTGGCTACTGCCAAGACCGCCGCCGAGCAGCAAACGGCTCGGCTTGCCGCCCAGCGCGCCGAACACGAACGCGAGGCGATGGAACAAGCGCAGGCACGCATGATTGCGGAGCAGGAAACCGTCAACCTCACCGCGCAACAAGTGGAAACTCAGCGCCATGCTGCCGAAGCCGCTGAGCAGAAGGCGCGCGAAGCATTGAACTTGGCGCGTGCCGAGCATGAGCGCCTGCAGGCCGAACAGCAAGCGATCACCGCCATGCAGACCACGCTGCGCGCCGAGGAAGACGCTGCCGCGCAAGCACAAGCCCGCACCCGCGCCGAGCAGGAGATGACCGATTTGCTGCGTCTGCAGGAACAAGCCGATTATCAAGCACGCGTCGCTGCAGAGTCGGAAGCTGCTGCTGCGCGTATCGCGCTGAACAAGGCGCGTGAACAGATCGAATTGACTGGCATCGCAGCCACGGCAGCGATGCAAAAAGCCAAGGAAGCCGTCGAACTGGCCAAATTGGAACGTCAGCGTGCGCAGCAAGAACAGCAAGCACTCGAAGTCATGCAGAAAAAATTGCTGGCCGAGCGTGAACGAGCAGAAAAAGCGGCGCAATTGTTGCAGGCAGAGCAAGCGCGATTGCTCGCTGAGCAAGGCGCTGTTGCCGCCGCCGTCGAGCGCACGCGTATCGAACAAGCTGCCGCCGCTGCCGCCGCTGAACGTGCACGTGTCGAACAAGCTGCCCGTGCCGAAGCCGAGACGCGCCAGCGCAGTGAAGAAGAGCACGCTGCCGCTTTGCGCGTGCAGGAAGAATCCGAGCGTGCTGCTCGTTTAGCGATCGAAGCCGAAGCGCGTGCTCGTAAACATCAGGCGGCACAGGCGCGCGAACGTGCCGAGTTGCAGCGGAAAGCCGCGCAACATGAATTGAGCAAAGCCCGCGAAGCTGTCGATTTGGCGCGCATCGAGCGCGAACGTGTCGAAGCAGAACAAAAGGCCGCGCAGGCGCGCAAAGAAAAATTGCAGACCGAGGAAACCGCGCGTATCGAAGCCGAAGCACGCACCCGCGCCGAGCAGCAACATACCGCGTTGTTGCGTAGCCGTGAACGCGCCGAGCACAAGGCGCGCATTGCCGCCGAAGCCAAGCACGCCGCCGAACAGCAACTGCAGCAACAAGCTGAGGCGCAAGCAGAATTGGAGCGTCAGGCAACAGCAGCAACCGAAGCCCGGACGCAGGCGCTGGCTGAATTGGCGCGTGTCGAAGCTGAACGCATTCGTGCTGAAAAAGAACAGCACGCCACCGCACAAGAAAAATTGCGTATCGAACAGGCTGCGCAGGAAGAAGCGCAGCAACGCACCGCTGCTGCAACGCAGGCCATCCGATTGGCGCAAGATCGCCTGCAGGAAGAGATGCGTGCCAAAGTCGCGCAGGAAGCGCGTTTGGCCGCCGAACAAAAACTCTTGCAGCAGGCAGAGGCACAGACAGAACGGGAACGTCAGGCAGCGGCTACAGCCGAAGCCCGGACGCAGACGCTGGCCGAATTGGCACGCGTCGAAGCCGGACGTATTCGTGCCGAAGCAGAACAATACGCCGCCACACAAGAAACATTGCGTATCGCGCAAGCAGCGCAGGAGGCAGCCCGACAGCGTACCGCTGCCGAAACGCAGGCTGCCCAATTAGCGCAGGAGCGTTTGCAGGAAGAGACCCGTGCCAAGGCCACGCAGGAAGCGCGTCTGACTGCGGAACAACTCGCCATCGAGAAAGCGCGTGAGCTGGCAGAGAGCGAAGCATCGGTGCTGGCATTGTCTGAAGCGCGCCGCGTTCGCTTAGAAAGCGAGAAAGAAGAAGCCGGCGCACTGGCGCGCGAATTGATCGAACGCGTGTCGCAGCAGGGTGATGAAATGGAAGACTGGCGTTTTCGCGCCGAAATTCTGTTAGCCGAAGCGCCAGTTCATACGCCCATAAGCGCACCCACAAATGTACCCATAAGCGCACCTGTTCGCCGCGGCAACACTTTCGCCAAAGCTGCCAGCATATTGTGCGCCACCGCTTTGGTGATCGCTGCTACCGGTGCAGCCGCTTGGGGATTGTCGTCCGGGCGCAATGCGGCGCAATCGACGCCGGTTGCTCACAAGGCCACGACGACTGCGCCAGCATCCGTGCCAGCACTTCCAGCGACGGTCGCGCAGGCGAACAGCGACCTACAAATGTCCTATCAGCTCGGTAATGTGGCCGCGCAGGGGCAGGGTAAATAACGCTATTCCGACAACCGGATCGGCCACAGCAAGACCGCGCGGCAAAGTCCGCGCGGTTTTTTTACATCTGGCACAGCGGCGACTGAAACGGGGAACGACACGCAAATCCGGCGACTCGGTATACAATGCCGGGATTCGTCCCAATGTCCCCCGTGGCAGGACGACGATTCCCGTCTTTATCGGCTCGGGACATCCATGAAAAATTCGTCTTTTTCCTGACTGACTTACTGGATCAACGCATGCGAAAACTGTTCAGCAAAACTATCCTGCTTTCCGGCCTAGCGGCTGCACTGCTGGCTGCCCCGGCATTTGCCGACGAAGCCGGGGATATCACCAAGATGATTCGCGCCGGTCAGTACCCGGAAGCGCTGGCCAAGGCTGATGCCACGCTGGCACAGCGCCCGAAGGATGCGCAGGTACGTTTTCTGAAAGGCGTGATCCTGACCGAGCAGGGCAAATCGGCGGATGCAATCGGCATTTTCACCAAGCTTACCGACGATTACCCCGATCTGCCGGAACCCTATAACAATCTGGCGGTGCTCTACGCTTCCTCCGGTCAGTACGAAAAGGCGCGCGCCGCCCTCGACATGGCGATCCGCACCAATCCCTCCTACGCCACCGCTTACGAGAACCTAGGCGATATCCACGCCAAGCTCGCCAGCCAAGCCTATGACAAAGCATTGCAGCTCGATTCCGCCAATTCGACCGCCAAATCCAAGCTGACCCTACTGCGCTCGCTCGGTGCCAACGCCACCACCGTCGCGAAGGCTGGTTCGAGCGCTACCAAGGTCGCTGCAGCGCAGCCGCCAGTGGTTGCCCAAGTCGCGCAAGCTAAACCGGAACCGGTCGCACCCAAAGTCGAACCCAAGCCGGTCGCACCCAAGGTCGAGCCAAAACCTGAGCCTAAAGTCGAGCCCAAAGCTGAATCCAAGCCACAGCCCAAAGCCGAACCTGCCGTGGATAATAATGAGCGCGAGATTCTCAATACCGTCCACGCTTGGGCCAAGGCATGGAGCGCGCAGGACATGAAAGCCTATCTTGCCCATTACGGCAACGACTTCCAGCCGCCGAAAGGGCAGTCGCGCGCAGCGTGGGCAGAAGAACGTCGCGCTCGTATCGTCGGCAAGGGTCGCATCACTGTCCGCATCGAATCGGCCAGTGTGTCGGTCAAAGACAATACTGCTACCGTCAAATTCCGCCAGATTTACGATTCAGATCGTTTGAAAGCGGATAGCCGTAAAACCTTGGTGCTGACGCGCCAAGGCGGCAAATGGCAGATTAAGCAAGAGCACGCCGGTGGTTGATGCAGGGTTTTGTATTGTTGGAAGCGATGAAGCGTAATTTTCTCGTCACGAGCGGCTTGTTGTTCGTCGCCGGCTTGGCGCTGGCGGCGACGGCGCATGCCAAGCGCCGACCTGCGCCCGAGCCGGCAGCACACGTCGCGCCGCCGTCTTATACGTTATCCCGCCCCGACCCTGAAATTCTGCTGCTAGACGTCTATAAAGAACTGGGCGCGAATAACCTGAACAAGGCGCAGAAAAAGATCGACGACCTGGTGGCGGCGTATCCGAATTTCCGTCTCGGACAGTTGATTCGCGGCGATCTGTTGCAACTGCATACCCGCCCGATCACCACCTTCGGCGCTGCGCCCAATGCCCCTGCAGATAAACTGGAAAGCTTGCGTGAGGAGGCCATTGCCCGCCTGCGTTCACTGCGCGAAAAGCCAGATCCGAACTTAGTGCCGCGCGCCTTGCTGCAATTGCGCGATGACCAGAAATATGCTCTGTTGGTCGATGCGCAGCGTTCACGTTTGTACGTTTATCAAAACGTGCATGGCCAGTTTAAATTCATCACCGACTATTACATCAGCCAAGGCAAACTGGGCGTCCACAAGCTCAAAGAAGGCGATCAAAAAACGCCGATCGGCGTGTACTACATCACCCAGCGTGTGCCGGGTGCGAAGCTGCCGGATTTCTACGGCGCAGGTGCTTTGCCGATCAATTACCCTAACGAATGGGATAAAGCCAACGGTCGCAGCGGTTCCGGTATTTGGCTACATGGTACGCCCTCCGATAGTTACAGCCGTCCACCACTGTCTTCCGACGGATGCGTGGTGCTGACCAATCCTGATTTGTACAAGCTGTACGAATCGGTCGAGGCCGGCAAGACGCCGGTGGTCATTAGCGAGAAGATCGAATTCGTTACCAAGGCCAAATGGGAAAGCGAACGCAATTTGGCCAGTCGCCTGATCGATGATTGGCGGCGCGATGTCGAAAGCCGTGATTCGACCCGCCTGCTCGCCAATTACTCGCGGCAGTTCAAGTCCGAGCGCGGCGACAATCTAGCAAGCTGGTTCGACAAGCACCAGCGTGTATTGACCGAGATTCGCAATCTCAAACTGAGCATCCGTGACGCCACGTATTTCCTCTACCCTGGCCGCGACGATTTGATCGTCGCTACATTCACCCAAGAAGCGCAAATCGGTAGAAACATCAACTCCGTGCGTAAGCGCCAGTACTGGGCCAAAGAAGGCATGCACTGGAGAATCGTCTCCGAAACCAATCTCTGATGCGCTGCTAGCGTCGGCCGACGCCTCTTTCATTTGCGCCGATTCGGGACTATCCTTAAAACAGGACAGCCTAGGAAGCCAGCCATGTCAACGCAAGTCATCTACCACGCCAACCCGCCCGGCGTTCCCGGCTTCCTCATGGCGCGCCAACCTGTTTTGGATCGCCATCAAGACCCAGTCGCATTCGATCTGCTGTTCTGTGACGCTGACGGCGCATCCGCAGTCGGCGCACCAGCAGCACCTATTTCGGTGCTCGGTTATTTCGGCGAACTCAACATGGAAAAGACAGTCGGCGAACTACGCGGCTTCGTCGATGTTGATGAAGCCGTGCTGATGAGCGACGTGTTCAACATCATTCCGCGCACCAAGTTCATTCTCAACCTGACCGAAAACGTGCGCGCCAGCGAAAGCCTGTTGCAACGCGTCGCGCAACTTGCTCACCACGGCTTCGTGTTCGCGCTTGATGAAGTATTGTCCGATGCCGCAGACATACAAAAATTTCTGCCGCTGGTCGATATCGTCAAGTTCGATTTGCACCAGCTGCCGCTCGATGCGCTCATCAAGCTGACACCACAAAAAGAATTCGCCAGCAAACGCCTGATGGTCGAGAACGTCGATACGCTGGCGCAGTTCGATACCTGCTTGGCGCTCGGCTTTGATTATTTTCAAGGCTATTACTTCGCCCATCCCATCATTCTGCCCGATCGTCAGCTCGCGCCATCGCAATTAGCTGCGATCGAAGTCGTCACCCTGATTTCGACTGAGGCGGATAGTGGGGAAATCGAAGAACGCATCAAACGCGACGTGTCGCTCGGACTCAATTTGCTGCGGTTAGTGAACACAGCGGCGGTTGGTTCGCATCGCATCGATTCGCTGCGGCAGGCGCTGATGGTGTTGGGGCGCAACCAATTGCTGAGTTGGATGCAAGTGATGTTGTACGCCCAGCCGCGCGAAAATGTCGCCAGCGTCAAACCGTTGCTGATGCAAGCAACCACGCGCGGCAAGATGCTGGAACTGCTCGCCCAACGCCATCGGCCGGGCAACCGCAGCATCGCCGATGCTGCTTTCACTGTCGGCATCATGTCGCTGATGGATGCGCTGTTCGGCATGCCGATGGCGCAGATCGTGCGTCAGATTGCGGTGGTCGAGGAAATCAGCGACGCGCTATTGCAGCGCAAGGGCTACTACGGCGAATTACTCAAACTGACCGAGCTCAGCGAACGGGCGGAAACACTGAGCCTAGTGCGGGCGGAACTCGACAAACTGCAGATTAGCAGCGGCGAGTTCTACCAGTTGCAATCAGAAGCTTTCGAGTGGAGCAACCTAATCACGCAAGGCATGCATTAGCAGCTTATTCGGCGCGGAAAAGAAAAAGGGCTTGGCGATTGCCAAGCCCTTTAATTTTGGTAGGCCGTGCGGGATTCGAACCTGCTGACCTGTGCTGAGATTTTCGGACCGAACGTAATTTGAGAGAATAGCTCCCAAACCGAGAGGGAGCAA
>JAFECY010000327.1 GCA_018241865.1 Pseudomonadota bacterium
GAAAAGCGGACAAGGCCAGCACCATGCCGGATTTGTTCAGTGATGGGGAGGGTGATGCATGAGTAAAAAGCCCATCAAGACAGGCGGTGAAACTGTCCCGCAGCCTGTTGGGCAACTGGCTGGACAAGGCGAGTTCCTGCTGTATCAGACGGAAGATGCCCAAACGCGCGTTCAACTTCGGCTTCAGGAGAATTCCGTCTGGATGACGCAACGCCAGCTTGCCGAGCTGTATCAGGTGAGTGTGCCGACCATCAACGGGCACTTGCGTGTGCTCTATCAGGAGGGGGAGCTGGCAGCGGATCGAACTATTAGGAAATTCCGAATAGTTGCCCGGGAAGCCTTGCGGGACGTGGAAAGGCTGGTGGATCACTACAGTCTGGAGGTCATTCTGCATTTGGGCTATCGGGTGCGTTCGCATCGGGGCGCACAGTTCCGCCGCTGGGCGACGGAGCAGTTGCAAAGCTATCTGGAAAAAGGCTTTTTGCTGGATGACGACCGCTTCAAGGTCGGACAGGACGGCGAGTATTTCCAGGAACTGTTGGCGCGCATCCGTGACATTCGTTCGTCGGAAAAAGAGTTCTGGAAAAAAGTGCTGGATATCTATGCCACCAGCCTGGATTACGACCCGCACACAGAAACCTCGAAACAGTTTTTCTCCACGGTGCAGAACAAGATGCATTGGGCCGCACACGGCCATACAGCGGCGGAATTGATCGTGCAACGGGTGGATGCGCAAGCGCCGAACATGGGTTTGACGAATTGGGCGGGAGCGGGCAAAGGCGCACCGGTTCGCAAGGCGGATGTGGGCATTGCCAAGAATTATCTGGATACCGAAGAGCTGGACACGCTCAACCGCATCGTCACCGCTTACATCGAAGTAGCAGAGCTGCAAGCACAGGCGCATCAGCCCATGACCATGCGCGATTGGGCGCGGGAGCTGGATAACTTTCTGCGCCTGACGCGCAAAGACATTCTGACCCACGCAGGCAAGGTGTCCGCCGATGCGGCACTGACCAAGGCACAGGCGGTGTATGCCGACTATCAGGCGCGGGTTCGCAAGCTGCCATCACCGGTGGAAAAGGATTTTGAGAGCGCCATAGCGCAGCCGGTGAAGCAGCTTCAGAAAAGCAGGAAGGCATTGCCGAACAAGAAAAAAGGGGAGCAAGCATGAGCGCCCGCGCACAGAACCATGTTACGGGCCGTTTGTCGCTGCGCCCGCCGCAGGCCGAATCGCTGGCCAGGCTGAAACAGGCGCTGGATGCCGCGCCAGAAATGCTGGCGCACGATGGGCGTGACGTAGCCGCCATCCTGTCCACGTTGAAGGCGCAGTTTACGACGCTGGAAGACTTCGAGCGGGAATTCCCTTCGCTGTGTTTCGCGCTTGCCACCGGCGTGGGCAAGACCCGGCTGATGGGGGCGTTTATCGCCTACCTGCATCTGGCGCACGGCATCAACAACTTCTTCGTACTTGCGCCCAACCTGACGATTTATAACAAGTTGATCACCGACTTCACGCGCAACACGCCGAAGTACGTGTTCAAGGGCATTGCCGAGTTCGCCCAGCAGTCGCCCTTGATCATCACCGGCGACAACTATGACCAGACCGGCGCGGCGGTGGACGGCCAGTCGATGGGCTTTGCCCACGATGTGCGCATCAACATCTTCAACATCTCCAAGATCAATTCCGAGGTACGCGGCGGCAAGGAACCGCGTATCAAGCGCATGCGCGAGGTGCTGGGCGACAGCTACTTCAACCATCTGGCTAATCTGTCTGATCTGGTGTTGTTGATGGACGAGTCGCATCGCTACCGCGCGCAAGCCGGCATGCGGGCAATCAACGAGCTTAAGCCGCTGTTTGGCCTGGAGGTGACAGCCACGCCGTTCGTGGAGTCCACCAAGGGGCCGGTACCGTTCAAGAACGTGGTGATGGACTACCCGCTGGCGCGCGCAATGGAAGATGGCTTCGTGAAGGAGCCTGCCGTAGTCACCCAGCGCAACTTCTCGGCATCGGCACACACGCCGGAAGACGTTGAGAAGATCAAGCTGGAAGATGGTGTGCGCTTGCATGAAACCACCAAGGTGGAACTGCTGACCTACGCCCGCGAAAACGGTGTGCAGGTGGTCAAGCCCTTCATGCTGGTGATTGCACGCGATACCACGCACGCGGCACAACTCAAGGCCTTGATTGAGTCCGATGCCTTCTACGAGGGGCGCTATGCGGGCAAGGTGATTCAGGTCGATTCCAGCCGCACCGGTGCGGAAGAGGAAGAGATGATCACGCGCCTGTTGGCGGTGGAAAGCGTGGATGAGCCGACCGAGATCGTCATCCACGTTAACATGCTCAAAGAAGGTTGGGACGTGACCAACCTCTACACCATCGTGCCGCTGCGCGCCGCCAATGCGCGCACGCTGATTGAGCAGAGCATCGGTCGCGGTCTGCGCCTGCCCTATGGCAAGCGCACGGGCGTGGCGGCGGTGGATCGCTTGAACATCGTCGCCCACGACAAGTTTCAGGAAATTATTGATGAGGCCAACCGTGGCGATTCGCCGATCCGCCTGAAGCAGATCATCCTGGACGCACCTTCTGCCGACGACAAGAAGGTGAGCGTGCAAGTCGGGTCCAACACGATGGCGCGGCTGGGGCTGGCGGAAACGCCTGCGGTTCCCCCTGCCGTGAGCACGACGACTGGCAACGGCACCACGCAACCAGCATCGGCACCAACACCTGCACCCGTGTTTACGACTGAGGCGGAAAAGCAGGCCGCGCGTGTGGTGATGGAGGTGATTGGCAAGTACGAGGTCAAACGCGATCTGGTGCCAACCAGCGGCGCATTGCTGACGCCAGAGGTGCAGAAGGCCATTGTCGCGGAAGTGGCCGAACGGCTGAAACCTGTTGTTGGAACAACAGGCAATTTGCTGGCTGGTGTGGACGAGGCTGCACCCGCATTGGATCTGTCCGCCGTGGTGGCGAAAACGACCGAGATCGTGGTGCAGCAGACTATCGATATCCCGCGTATCGCAGTGGTGCCGACGGGTGAAGTCACCACGGGCTTTCACCCGTTCACTCTGGATGTGAACCAGCTTCACCTCCAGCCTGGTGAGCGCGAAATCGTGATCCACAACCTGCACACCAACGAGCAGGACACGCTGGCAGCCGAAATCGGCCTCAAGGAGCAACGTCCCGAGGACTACATCGTCCACGCACTGGTGGACTTCGACGATATCGACTACTTCACCCATGCCGATCTGCTCTACGACCTTGCGGGCCAGATGGTGCAGCACCTGCAAAGCTACCTGACGGTGGATGAGGCGATCAGCGTGCTGGATCGGGAGCGGCGTTTGATTGCGCGTGAAATTCACGCGCAGATGATGGCGCATTTCTGGGAGCAGGCCACCGAGTACGAGGTGCAGATCAGTCGCGGTTTCACCGAACTCAAGCCTTGCAACTACACCGCCACGGCAGGCCAGACGGCACATCATTTCCGCGAAACCGTGGCCGAGACCAGCCGCATCAAGCAGATGCTATTCGGTGGCTTCGCACGCTGCCTTTATCCGTTGCAGAAGTTCGATTCAGACACCGAGCGACGCTTTGCCATCATTCTGGAGCGAGACGCCAGCAAATGGTTCAAGCCCGCCAAGGGCCAGTTCCAGATTTTCTACAAGTTGGGTACCGAACAGCCGGAGTACATCCCTGACTTCGTGGCAGAAACCGACTCGGTGATCTTCATGGTGGAAACCAAGGCGCGCGGCGATATCAACACGCAAGAGGTGCAGGTCAAGGCTGCTGCCGCCGTGCAGTGGTGCCAGCACGCGACGGACTTCACTGTGAGCGTCGGCGGCAAGCCGTGGAAGTATCTACTGGTGCCTCACGATGAAGTCAACGAATCGCGGCGGCTTACCGATTTTCTGCGGTTCGAGATGAAGGATTGATTTGAAGGGGCGTAGTGCGATTCGTCCGCAAACGCCCGCCGATCAAATGACCCCTTGCGCCAGCATGGCGTCGGCCACCTTCACGAAGCCGGCAATGTTCGCGCCATCCACATAACTCAGGTTGCCGTCGGTGCGTCGGCCGTATTGCTGGCAGGCGGCGTGGATACCCTTCATGATTTGCAGCAGGCGTGCATCGACTTCCTCGCGCGGCCAGCACATGCGCGCTGCATTCTGACTCATTTCGAGGCCGGAAGTTGCGACGCCGCCGGCATTGCTGGCCTTGCCCGGGGCATACAGCACGCCGGCCGCTTCAAACGCCTTTGCGGCGGCGATGGTGGAGGGCATGTTGGCGCCTTCCGCCACGCACACCACGCCATTTTTAATCAGCATGGCGGCATCGTCGGCATCCAGTTCGTTTTGCGTGGCGCAGGGCAGGGCAACATCGACCGGCACGTGCCAAGGGCGCTTGCCTGCTTCAAAGCATGCGCCGGTGCGCTGGGCATAGTCGCTCACGCGGCCGTAGTGATGGTTTTTTACATCCATCAGGATGGCGAGTTTTTCGGGCGTGAAGCCTTCTTCGTCGATGATCGTGCCGCTGGAGTCGGACACGGTGACGACCTTGGCGCCCAGCGTCATGGCTTTTTCCACCGCGTATTGCGCGACGTTGCCGGAACCGGACACGCTGACGCGCAAGCCGTCGAATGAACGGCCGCAGGTTTTCAGCATTTCATCGGCAAAATACACCGTGCCATAGCCAGTCGCTTCCGGCCGGATCAGCGAGCCGCCAAAGCTCAAGCCCTTGCCGGTGAATACGCAATCGGCACGGTTGCTGAGTTTTTTCATCATGCCGGCCATATAGCCGACTTCGCGCCCGCCCACGCCGATGTCGCCGGCGGGAACGTCGGTGTCGGAGCCGACGTGGCGGAACAATTCACTCATGAACGCCTGGCAGAAACGCATCACCTCGCCCTGGCTTTTTCCCTTGGGATCGAAGTCGGCGCCGCCCTTGCCGCCGCCCATCGGCAGGGTGGTGAGCGCGTTCTTGAAGGTTTGCTCGAAGGCCAAGAACTTCAGTATCGACAGGCTGACCGACGGATGGAAACGGATGCCGCCCTTGTACGGGCCGATTGCCATGCTGTGCTGAATCCGATAGCCGCGGTTGACTTGCACTTGGCCGTGGTCGTCCACCCATGAAACGCGGAACATCACGACCCGTTCGGGTTCGACCAGCCGATCGAGCAAACCCTGTTCGGCGTATTTCGGATGCTTTTCAATGTAAGGCCACAAGCTTTCCATCACCTCGGTGACGGCTTGCAGGAATTCTGGTTGACCCGCATTGCGGTCGGCGATGTGTTGCAAGTAGTGATGCAGAGAGGCGTATTTCATAAAAATCCTAAAGCTACACGGAATAAGTTACTGCGCCGCGCAATCTGCGGCCTGTGGTGCTCACCGTACCATACGTACGGTTGCGCTCCTCGGCCACAGCTTGCCTCGCTCGCTACACTTATTCAGCGTAGCTCCAAAGTGGCGCGCGAATCAAAGAAGCGTAATTTTTACATGTTTGCGCACCGAAATGGGGAGATGCTTGCATTACTCTCGAAAATACGCCCAAAGAATGATTGACATTGCAATGAATTTTGAGAAGGGTGGTAATGCATCATCCGTTTTTGCGCCTTGAATAGCGGCGTTTCTGGCGGTGATGGAAGCATAAGCGGCGGCGATTTATAATCCTTGCTGGATCTCATTTTTGAATACCTTATGCAAATTCAACCGATCAAAACTATCGAATTCGAGCGCCCGCAAATGGATGCCGGCACCAGTTGCGTCGCCAACGCTTGGGCGCGTGTACCGGAGGCGCTTGAGCCGGCCGAAAAAACTGTTTTGAAAGACCGCATCCGCC
>JAFECY010000328.1 GCA_018241865.1 Pseudomonadota bacterium
AGCATCCATATTGCCGGACACCATCAGGCGCAAATAATCCGTCATGAATTCAACGATGTGATGGTCAGCCAGAATACCGGGATATTTGCTGAAGATCGGGCTTTCTTCCGGCGCCTCGATGTCACCTTCGATCGACATCAAGCCTTCTTTGCGCACCTTGCTCAGTAACTCAAACAGCAAGGTCATCAACTCCATGTACAGACCTTTGGTATACCGCGAACCCTTGAAGAGCGTCGGGATCGACTTCAAAGTAGCCTTGATCGCTTTGCTATTGTTGCCAACGAAAAAAGCACCGGCGGCTGCGCCACCGATCATCAGCAATTCGATCGGCTGCAGCAGCGCCGCTAAGTGACCACCGGCCATGGCAAAACCGCCGAAAACCGACGCCATGACCACGATGTATCCGATAATAATTAACAAGTGCGTATCTCCAGTCAAAACAGCGGGCCCGCACCGGCCCATTGTGTGTCAATGCATGTCTAGAATAACCGCCGCCCTGCTCGCCTAAACGCCCAAACAGAAGCCGGAATCTCGCGTTTCACCGCCGATCGACATGACCAACTTGATTTTTATCAAAGGGAAAATGTACCACAGGAAATACGCGATCATGGCGGGTTTTTCACTCTGCAGCCATGCTGTCGCATATGGCAAACAGATTGCAAACGCGTGCAAGCGCAACCGTCTGCTCTTAGCGCATGCGCCATACATGCAAAGCCGGCCCGCCGCTCACGGGATACGAAACGCTGTCGGGCTCATGCCCGGGGATAGGAAATTCATAGCTGACCAGAAGACAACCGTCCCGCATTTCGCTGTGGGCTTTTCCCCACAACGCCGGCATGGCAGCCGGTGACAGATAGGCATACACCACGTCGTAGTCAGCAAAATTCAGGTGCGTATAATCGCCGCGCAAAAAATGCGCCGCACTCGCCTGCCAACGTGCGCGCAGCCAGCTTGCCAGCCAAGGCAACGGCGCAATCTCGATGCCGACGAATACGCCCTCCCGCCGCAGCGAAGCAAGATGCAGTACCATGCCGCCGAAACCACTGCCGATATCGATGAAGTGTGGCGAGCCAGCCGGCAGCAATGCCGCCACGGCCTGCCTGACCGCTGGATGCGAGGGGAAGTACGGCACCTGCGTGCGAAAACTGCTCCAATACAAGAGCAAAAAAAATAGAAATAGTACGAGAAATAAGATGGGCGGCAAATGCAGTGCCGATACGACAAGCAAGGTCACTGGAAACAACAATTGGATTGGCAGCCACCAGAACGCCAACCGAAAACGGAAAGACAGTGCTGCCGCTACGCTGCCCTGCAACAAGGCTGCGGCCACAATGCCAATGCGCGACCCAGCCACGTAGGCAATGCCGACCAACGTCAATCCGGTGATGAAAAAAGCAAAGCACTGCAATAGCAGTGCCTTAACGGCGGGCGCACGCAACAACGGCCACACCACTCAAACTCCGGGAGAAAAATCGACAGGCATAGCCGGATGTTACCGGACAAGCCACCCTACGCGAAATAAAAATCAAGCAGCAACGGCAATCGATGCGGCAGCATCCCGGGCTTTCTTGGTCTTACCAGCACGGGAAGGCATATGGCACAGACCGCAGACATAATGATTATGCAAGTCGAGCTGGTGCACGACGAAATGGCCGCTACACTCCTTGCAGCAAGCCGTCTGCAGCATTTTGCTTTCAAAAAACCGTACCAGCGTCCAAGCACGTGTTAGCGAGAGCACAGCCTCCTCACCACTTTCTGGCTCGGCCTGTTCGAGATACAACTTGTACGCCTTCATGACAGCCTCGATGCCGCTGATGCCAGCATGCTCGACCAAATAATTGTAAATATTGATGAACAGAGATGAATGAATATTCGGCTGCCAAGTGATAAACCAATCCGTCGAGAACGGCAGCATACCCTTCGGTGGCGACACGCCCTTCAATTCCTTGTACAGCTTGAGAAGACGCTCGCGCGACAGCGTGGTTTCGCTTTCCAGCAACTGGAGCCGCGCTCCAAGATTGATTAGCTCGATCGCCAGACGGATTTCCTGGGCTTCGGTCACCACGCTTTTTTTGCTCATATTCGTCTCTTCTTGTCTCGTCGTGAATGCGGAAGGATGTCAGATCATCAAGCGATTTCTTCGACCGGCTGACCGGCCATCAAAATGGCAGCATGCGAATGCGACAAAGTGCGATCTTTGTTGTAGTTGGTCAGCATACCGAGGATAGCGCCGTCATCGAAACGAAATCGCGCCAGCATCATGTTGGTACCGGCCAATTTTAGAATCTGGGAATTGTTTAAACCTTCGAGCAAATCAGCGATTTCGGCGCTGATACCGAGACGGAAGATCGCGGTTGCCTTGTCGGAACGGATCATCTGCTGCGCCAGCATCAGGTAGCTCAGGTTAGCATCGCGGATTTCAGCCATCATGTCGTTCGTGTCCATTTACATCCCCTTTAGCATCGTTACCGGAGCGCAATGTGTCGCGCCGTTGATGCATTCTTATCCGCCGGTTGCTCAACGGAAATAAGAGATAGTCGATTTTTTGCGTAGGAGACGAAGAAATGCCACCGTTAGCGTTTGTCTTACAAACACTAGGCGACATCAAGTTTGCGCGTCAACAACAGCGCGTAGATTGGCTCTGGGCTTGGCTTTGCAGCGAATTGAATTGAGCAATTCGAACGACAGAACCGGCTTATAAGCCAAATGAAACGGTAAATTTAAATCGCTTTTTCTACGTTAAATTTTCCAAAATTGTGTTTTGACCAAGCCGAAAAATATGCTTTCAACTCAACTCATGTCTCTTTTACGGCACGAATTTCCAGAACTTTAGGGGGCAAGCGAAAATTTTTTGAAATTTCTCAAAAATTTTTGCAAATTACCGCTTGTCTG
>JAFECY010000329.1 GCA_018241865.1 Pseudomonadota bacterium
GACTTTGGCTTGGGTGGCGGCGGCAATGCGTGCCGGCGATGTCAGGGTGGCGGCGGGGATGCCGAAAAAAGGCACGAACTCGGCATCCTTGGTGCCGAAATCCATATCCGGCAGCATGAAAAAAGGCAGACCCTCGCGCATGCCGCGAATGATGGCCTTGATGCCGTCGGCACGGGTAAATAATTTGGCTTGGTGAAAGCGCGTGCGGCCTTGGCGCAACAAGGCATCGAACACCTTGTTTTTCTGCGGCGTGTAGATCGAGCATACCTTGGCTTCCAGCGCCACCGCCATGCCGGCGGCATCCAGACTGACAAAATGCGGACAAAGCAGGATGGTCGGTTCCGATTGCAGCATGGTCAGCGGCACCGGCGATGTGACACGGATCAAGCGTCGCAAGCGCGCCTCGGACGCCCACCACAGGATGCCGCGCTCCAGCACGCTGCGGACATACGCTTGAAAGTGACGGCGCGCGATGGCATGACGTTCTGCTGCCGGCAAATCGGGCAGGCACAGCCGCAGATTGGTCAAGGTAATGTGCCGGCGCTTTTTCATGAACACAAACAGCATGGCGCCGATGGCTTCGCCCAGTCGCCCCAGAACCGGCAAGGGCAACCAGTGCAGCAACCAGATCAACGCCACTGCCGCTCTCATGCCTGTTCTCCTGCGCCGGTCGGCGCGCTCACGCCGGCCGGGGTTTTATAGCGGTTATAGCTCCAGAAATACTGTGCCGGGTTGCGGGCGATCAATTTTTCCATGGCCGCGTTGATGGCGCGCGCTTGTTCTTCCGCTGTGTCGCCGAGCGGATCGGCAAAGGGGACGAAATGCAAACGATAACCCCGGCCGCCCGGTAGTCGATCGGCATAAGACAGGATCAGCGGTGCGCCGGTCATCTGCTGTAATTTTCCCGGCAAGGTCATGGTGTAGGCCGGCTTGCCGAAGAAATCTACCCATGCGCCTTCGCCTTGTTGCGGCACCTGATCCGGTAACAAACCGACCGGATTGCCATGCTTGATGGCTTTGAGCATCATGCGTACGCCGGCAAGATTGGCTGGTGCTAGCAGTAGGTTGGCGCGTGCGCGCGCGCCTTCGATCAAAGGTCGCAGCACCGCCTTGCGTGGTGGTCGATACAACGCGGTTAATTGCACGTGTTGCGCGATGCTTTGCGCCAAAATTTCAAAGCAGCCGAGATGCGGCGTCAGGAAGATCGCACCGCGCCCCTGATCCAGTATTGCTTGCGCGGCTTGCCAGTCATCCACGCTGGCTTTGGCGAGCACTTTCTCTGGTGGTGCGCACCAGACAAACGGTAATTCCAATACGCTTTTGCCGGATTCGGCAATGGCGGCGCGCAGATGCGCGGCATGGCCGGCGCGCGTGATGTTATCCCGCAATCGGCGGCGATAGGTCGGGGATACCAGATAGACCAGCCAGCCGAGCGCCGCCCCCAAGGCGTGCAAGACTGGCAAGGGAAAGCGGGACAGAAAACGAAATAGATGCAGCAGCATCGGCGCGGGAAGCGGCTTTTTGCCGATTTTTCTCAAGAGGCGTAAAATAGCACACGCAGCACCCGCCGAGTTAATTCAGACAACTTGCGAGGCGGTCTATAAATCTCGCTAAAGCGTCGCAGGCTCAAAGGATAGGCCGCGACATGTGGTCATTTTTTTTGAATAGGAGCCTGCGATGGCACATGAATATCTCTTTACTTCGGAATCCGTCTCCGAAGGTCACCCCGACAAAGTTTCCGATCAGATTTCGGATGCGATCCTCGATGCCATCTTGGCTCAGGATCCGAAAGCGCGCGTCGCCGCTGAAACGTTGTGCAACACCGGCTTGGTGGTGCTGGCGGGCGAAATCACCACCACTGCCAACGTCGATTACATCCACGTCGCGCGCGAAGCTATTAAAAAAATCGGCTACGACAATGCTGATTTTGGCATCGACTACAAAAGCTGCGCCGTGCTGGTGGCGTACGACAAGCAGTCGCCCGATATCGCCCAAGGCGTCGATGAAGGCAAGGGTCTCGATCTCGACCAAGGCGCGGGCGACCAAGGTCTGATGTTCGGCTACGCTTGCGACGAAACCCCGGAACTGATGCCGGCCGCAATCTATTACGCGCACCGCATCGTCGAGCGTCAATCGCAATTGCGCAAAGATGGCCGCCTGCCTTGGCTGCGTCCTGACGCTAAATCGCAAGTTACGCTGAAGTACGTCGATGGTAAGCCGGTCGCGATCGATACCATCGTGCTCTCGACGCAGCATGCGCCGGATATCGAGCACAAGGCGATCGAGGAAGCGGCGATCGAGTCGATCATCAAGCCGGTGGTGCCGGCCGAGTGGCTGAAGAACACCCGTTACCTGATTAACCCGACCGGTCGTTTCGTCATCGGCGGCCCGCAGGGCGATTGCGGTCTGACCGGTCGCAAGATCATCGTCGATACCTACGGCGGCGCAGCGCCGCACGGCGGCGGTGCTTTCTCCGGCAAGGATCCGTCCAAGGTCGATCGTTCGGCTGCTTACGCTGGCCGTTACGTTGCCAAGAACATCGTCGCAGCCGGCTTGGCCAGCAAGTGCCAGATTCAAGTCTCTTACGCCATTGGCATCGCCAAGCCGACCTCGGTGATGGTGACCACCTTCGGTACCGGTAAAATCAGCGATGAAAAACTGGCTGAACTGGTGAGGGAGCACTTCGATCTGCGCCCGAAAGGCATCGTCAAGATGCTCGACCTGCTGCGGCCGATCTATCAGAAGACCGCAGCCTATGGACATTTCGGTCGCGAGGAACCAGAATTCGCTTGGGAACGTACCGACAAGGCTCAGGCGCTGCGCGCCAGCGCCGGGCTGTAAGGCTCGGTTCGCCATGGCGAACACTTGGGATTTGGGGCGGAGTTCATATCCGCGCAGCGGATGTGAACGCAGACCACAAGGTCGCAGCATTGCGTGCCAGCGCCGGCCTGTAATCCCGCCGTGTTCCGAGCCTGCCTGGCGACGAAACCGGGTTATTTCATTCGCTAGTCAGGCTCATCGTGTTTAAATCGATTCTGTTTTCTCCTGTCGCTGCACTGCTGGTTGTCGGCGCAGCGACAGTCGCTCATGCCGCCGCACCAAGCGCCAAACCGACGGCGACCGACTGGTGTGTGCGGCTGGCGACACGCCTGCCGACGATTTCTGCCGATACCTGCCGCAAAAGTGCGTTGCAGCCGTCCGGCGCGTTGTCGCAACAGGGCTTTCCCATACTCAAACGGCATATCCCCGCGACCGCCGGCGGTAAAAATGGCAATCAGCCGGTTCGTGTGTTGTTGATTGGCGGTATTCACGGCGATGAGCTGACTGCGTCAGCTATCGTGTTTCAATGGCTGCAATGGATGAATCAGACGCCGGCGCGCGAATTTGAGTGGAGCGTCGTGCCGGTGGTGAATCCCGATGGTTTGTTGGCCGCCAAGCCACACCGCGTCAACGCCAATGGCGTTGATCTCAATCGCAATTTCCCCACGCCAGACTGGCATCAAGAAGCGCCGCGTTATTGGGTCAAGCGCACCGGCCGCGATCCGCGCCGTTTCCCTGGTAAGGCGCCATTGTCGGAATTGGAAAGCCGCTGGATCAATGCCGAAATGGAACGTTTCAAGCCGAATGTCATCATCTCGGTGCATGCGCCTTTCGGTGTGCTCGATTTTGACGGCCCGGTGAGGCCGCCGATTCGTTTCGGTCGCTTGGTATTCACGCCGGTTGGCGTTTATCCCGGCTCGCTCGGTAATTACGGCGGTATGCACAAAAATGTTCCAGTCATCACGATTGAATTACCGAATGCGCTAGCGATGCCCTCCGACACCGAGGCGCGTCGCATTTGGCAAGATATGCTGGGCTGGATTCAGAAAAACGTACCGCGCCAAGGTGTGATTGTGGACAAGGCAATGCCGGCTGAGGTTGAGGGGTTATCAGCTTGCCAAAACTGTCGGAAATCTGATTTTCTTCATCTTTTTGGATTAAAATAAGCCTCTGTATCGAGGAGCGTTGCGACGGATTTTTTCCGCCAGGCTCGATACCGTTTCCCTGCAACGGCGCTCACGTTACTTTTTTCGTACAGAAAGGAGGGCGTGATGAGCGCCGCAGTTCTCGATTCCAAAAATTCCGCACAAGATTATTTCGTTGCCGATCTCAGTCTGGCCGACTGGGGTCGCAAGGAAATCCGCATCGCCGAAACCGAAATGCCTGGTCTGATGGCGATTCGTGAAGAGTTCGCCGCAACGCAGCCGTTAAAAGGCGCACGCATCACCGGTTCGCTGCACATGACCATCCAGACCGCGGTGCTGATCCAGACTCTGGAAGCGCTGGGCGCGAAGGTGCGCTGGGCTTCGTGCAACATCTACTCGACCCAGGACCACGCCGCTGCCGCGATCGCCGCTAATGGCACGCCGGTATTTGCCTTCAAGGGCGAGAACCTCGATGAATACTGGGATTTCACCCATCGCATTTTTGATTGGGGGCAGGGCGAGCAAGCCAACATGATCCTCGACGATGGTGGCGATGCCACTCTGCTGCTGCACCTCGGTACGCGCGCTGAAAAGGATGCGAGTGTTCTGAACAACCCGGATTCGGAAGAAGCGGTGTGCCTGTTCAATTCGATCAAGAAAAAGCTGGCCGAGTCGCCCAACTGGTATTCGACCCGCTTGGCGCAGATCAAGGGCGTGACCGAGGAAACCACCACAGGTGTGCACCGCCTGTACCAGATGCACAAGGAAGGCAAGCTGGCTTTCCCGGCGATCAACGTTAACGACTCGGTCACCAAATCCAAGTTCGACAACCTGTACGGCTGCCGCGAATCGTTGGTCGATGGCGTCAAGCGCGCCACCGACGTGATGATCGCCGGCAAGATCGCCGTGATCGCCGGTTACGGTGACGTCGGCAAGGGTTCGGCGCAAGCGATGCGCGCGCTGTCGGCGCAAGTGTGGGTCACTGAAATCGATCCGATCTGCGCCCTGCAGGCGGCGATGGAAGGCTATCGCGTCGTGACCATGGATTACGCCGCCGAGCATGGTGATATTTTTGTCACCTGCACCGGCAATTACCATGTGATTACCGAAGCGCACATGAAGAAGATGAAAGATCAGGCGATCGTCTGCAACATCGGTCACTTCGACAATGAAATCGAAGTTGCCGCGCTGAAGCAGTACACCTGGGAAAACATCAAGCCGCAAGTCGATCACGTGATTTTCCCCGACGGCAAACGTATTATCTTGCTGGCCGAAGGCCGTCTGGTCAATCTCGGCTGCGGCACCGGCCATCCGTCTTATGTGATGAGCTCTTCGTTCGCCAATCAAACCATTGCGCAGATCGAGTTGTACACCAACACCAAGGCCTACCCGGTTGGCGTGTACACCCTGCCCAAGCATCTGGACGAGAAGGTCGCGCGCCTGCAGTTGAAGAAACTGAATGCGCAATTGACCGAACTGACCGAAGAGCAGGCGAATTACATCGGCGTCAAAAAGGTCGGCCCTTACAAGCCGGATCACTATCGTTATTGATGTGCCGCACGCCGCACCTGCATGAGCGGGCGCGGCGCCGTTTCATCGCGCAGAAGGGAAATCATGCGCTTGTTGTTGATTTGGTTGATCCATGCCGGTGCCTTGTTGGTATTGCCTTACTTGATGTCGTCGGTCAAGGTGGATGATTTCTGGGCAGCGATGGCGGCCGCGCTGGTGCTGGGCCTCATCAATGCGCTGATCCGGCCGCTGCTGGTGCTGTTGACTTTGCCGGTGACGCTGGTAACGCTCGGCCTGTTCATTTTGGTCATCAACGGCTTGATGTTCTGGTTGGCGGCTTCGGTGGTGCGCGGTTTTCATGTTGCCGGCTTCTGGCCGGCGGTTGGCGGCGCGCTGTTGTACAGCATTATTTCTTGGGCTTTGTCTTCGCTCTTGTTCAAACAAAATGACCGATATCGCTAAAAATTTCAGCATCGAATTTTTCCCGCCGCGCACACCGGAAGGTGTGGAAAAATTGCGCGCGACCCGCGCCAAACTGGCCGAACTGAAGCCGGCGTATTTCTCCGTCACCTTCGGTGCGGGCGGCTCGACTCAAGCCGGCACCCGCGATACCGTGCTGGAAATCCGCAAAGAAGGTTACGAAGCCGCGCCGCATTTGTCTTGCATCGGTCGCACACGCGAGGAGTTGCGGGCGATTTTGGCCGAATACCGTGCGCACGGCATCCGTCGCGTGGTGGCCTTGCGCGGCGACCTGCCGAGTGGTTATGGCACAGCAGGGTTTGCCGCCGGTGAATTTCGCTATGCCAGCGAATTGATTGAATTCATCCGCGCCGAAACCGGCGACTGGTTTCATATCGAAACGGCGGCGTATCCTGAAATGCATCCGCAAGCGAAGTCGCCACAAGACGATTTGCAAAATTTCGTCCGCAAAGTTCAAGCCGGCGCGGATTCCGCTATCACCCAATATTTTTACAATGCCGACGCGTACTTCCGCTTCGTCGAGGAAATACGCAAGGTCGGGGTTGATGCGCCGATTGTTGCCGGCATCATGCCGATCACCAATTACACACAACTGACGCGTTTTTCCGATATGTGCGGCGCTGAAATTCCGCGCTGGATCCGTCTCAAATTGGCCAGCTATGGCGACGATGCCGAATCGATCAAGGCCTTTGGCCTCGATGTGGTGACGCAGTTGTGCGAGAGATTGTTAGCGGGTGGTGCGCCGGGTTTGCATTTTTATTCGCTGAATCAAGCGACTGCAACGACGGCGATTTGGCGTCATCTCGGTCGCTGATGTCGGGCGCGGAAGTTCGGTGAGTGCTGCGCTTACGCCGATGCTGTGCCTTGCATCACGTCGATTTCATTGCAGTGCAGCAGTTAACTGGCGTTTCGGATCACAGCAACATCGCCGTTGACAGCGCTTGATTGTTATTCATCCTGTGGTATTGTTGATCTGCAACGATATGTGACTTGCGCATCGGCGCGCACAATAACAATCGACTCGCCTAGCGAGTTGACACGAGACACGGACTATCGCCAATGAATTTCGATCATCGCACCATCGGCGCTCGCCTAGTAATCAGCTTTGGCATCATCCTCTTGCTCGTCGTCGTCCTGACGATCGTGGCGGCGTTCAACATGAGTGGCCCCAATGCCGATGCCATGCCTTGGATCATCGCGTTGGGTAGCGTCACTTTGTTGGTCGGCATCGTCTTAGCTTGGTGGATCAATCGCAGCATTGGTCAACCTTTGCATGAGGCGATTGTCGTCGCCAAGCGCATGGCCGGTGGCGACCTGAGCGAACCTTTCGAGGCCAGCGCTAAAGGTGAGTTGGGCGACTTGCAGCAAGCGCTGCAGGAAATGAGCGAACGCATGTTTCAGATCATCGCCAAGGTGCGCTCCGGCACGACTGCCGTCGCCAGCACCTCCGGCCTGATTACCACCGACAACACCGCGTTGTCTTCACGCACCGAAGCGCAAGCCAGCTCGCTGGAAGAAACCGCATCGTCGATGGAAGAACTGACTTCGACTGTGCGGCAAAACGCCGACAACGCGCGTCAGGCCAACAAGCTGGTGTCGTCGGCTACCGAGTCGGCGGTGAAAGGCGGCAAGGTGGTCGATGATGTGGTCGTCACGATGGGCTCGATCAAGGATAGTTCGCGCAAAATTGTGGACATCATTTCCGTGATTGACGGCATCGCCTTCCAGACCAATATCCTCGCCTTGAACGCCGCCGTCGAAGCAGCGCGTGCTGGCGAACAAGGGCGTGGCTTTGCAGTGGTGGCGGCAGAAGTGCGCTCGCTGGCGCAGCGCTCGGCCGGCGCTGCCAAGGAAATCAAAAACTTGATCGGTGACTCGGTAGGCAAGGTCGATGCCGGTGGTGCGTTGGTCGATCAAGCCGGTCAAGCGATGCAGGAAATCGTCGCCAACGTCAAGCGCGTGGCCAGCATCATGAGCGAGATCGCTGCCGCCAGCACCGAGCAGAGCGCCGGCATCGAAGAAATCAACAAGGCCGTGATGCAGATCGACGGCATGACCCAGCAGAACGCTTCGCTGGTGGAGGAGTCGTTGCGCACCGCCAGCGGCTTGCAGGAACAAGCGGTGTCGTTGTCGCAAACGGTGTCGATCTTCAATCTCGGCGCGCGCGAATACGGCAATGCCGAGGAAGCGATGGCGATGGTGCAGGCCGGTATCGAATTCATGCGTGGTCACGGCCGCGATGCCTTGATCGAAGAAGTCAACAAGATGGCCAAGGGCGAGTTTATCGACCGCGACTTGTACATCAGCATCTATGCCCAGTCCGGCACAATCGCCGCGCATGGTGCCAACCGCCGTCTGTGGGGTCAGGACTGGAGCAAGATCAAGGATACCGATGGCAAGTTCTTCGTCAGCGACATGGTCAATACTGCTCGTACCCAAGGCGATGGCTGGACCGATTACAAATGGGTGCACCCGGTCACCAAGGACACCATGGTCAAGTCGGCCTATTTCGAGCAATGTGACGATCTGGTGATTGCCTGCGGTTTTTACAAACAGTAGAAATTTCCACTGTCGTCAAAAGCAGCGCACAGGCGCTGCTTTTTTTATTCTGCCTGCGTCGCCCGGAACTCCGAAGGCGACATGCCGTAGCGTTGCTTGAACAAGCGGCTGAAATGAGAAGGGTGATTGAAGCCCGACTTGAAGGCGATTTGCTGCACCGACTGTCCCCGGTGTGCCGCGCTGAGTAGCATGCTCCTGCAAGTCTGCAAGCGCTGTTCGTACAGCAGATGTTCCACCCGCAAATCCGCCGCATGGAAAATCTTGTGCAGATAGCCGACCGAGATGCCGCAAGCCGCAGCGATCGATTTGGGGGTGAGTTGCGGATCGCTATGCCGGTATTGGATATGGGCGATAGCGCGTTCGCGGTGAGCAGCCTTGATGCTGGATTCTTCCGGTGACACTGCATCGCTTTTATCATTGACCATCAGCAGAATGATGAGGTCGAGTAAATGCTCGCGCAA
>JAFECY010000032.1 GCA_018241865.1 Pseudomonadota bacterium
CAACCCATGCGCCTCCAATACCGAGCAGCAATAAAACAAGCGGACCGACACAGCACACCGAAGCGCCGATCGCGGCCAGCACACCGACGACGAGCGAGCGTTTTGCATTTAGGAACGACATGAGAACTCCGAGAATCGTTAAGCGAAAATCAGTATAGACTCCGTACTACAGTACGGGATCAAGTGAAAAATCATACTGAGGTTGTCATGTTGACTATTGGTCAGGTAGCGAAGGCTGCCGGCGTCAATGTTGAAACGGTGCGCTACTACCAGCGACGCGGCTTGCTGCGCGAACCGGAAAAGCCATTGAATGGGCAGCGCCGGTACGCTGCAGAGGATGTCAGCCGCCTACGGTTTATTCGGCGGGCGCAGGTGCTTGGCTTTACTTTAGAAGAAATCGAGAATCTGCTGAGTCTGGAAGGGGCGAACTGTTGCGGTAGTACGCATGAACTAGCCGTCCATAAACTCAAGCTCATCGACGGGAAAATCGCCGATCTGAAGAATATGCGCAAGGCTTTAGCGGGCTTGGCTCAGCAGTGTGAGAGTGGCAATCTACTGGGTAACTGTCCCATTATTCAGTCGCTGATTCAAGGAGGGTGAAGGAGCGGTTATGCCTTTGCAGGCCTATTAGGTATCATCACGCTCCGAATATCACTGGCGAAAAACATTCCGGCAATCTATGCAGCACCCGTCTTCTTCTGATTCCGCAGGTTGTAGACAACGCTCGCCGCGATAATCAGCAAAATCGTGATTTGCGCCAGAATGGTTTGCATCGACGGATACACGCCCAGGACATCGATGCGCGGCATGGCGAGCGGTGTCGTATGCAGGAAACCGACCTTTTGCAAGGCAGCCACGCCCTTGCCGATCAACACCACGGCCAACACTGCCACCAGGGCCGAGCTGAAAGCAAAGAACTGGCTGATTGGCAGTCGCGTGGCGGAGCGCAGCAATACGATGGCAATCACACACAGAATGGCGATGCCAGAGCCCAGGCCAGCCAGCAGATAGATGCCGTTATTTTCTGTCCAAAGCGCGGCATAAAAGAGAACCGTCTCGAAGACTTCGCGGTAGACGGTGACGAACGAGAGCAGGAACAGCATCATGGCCGATTTCCTGTTCAGTGCCGCCGACAGTTTTTGCTTCACATAGGCTTGCCAGCGTCCGGCCAAGCTCTTCTGATGCATCCAGATCCCCACTGCGAGCAAGACCACGGCGGCGAAGACCGCGGAAAATCCTTCCGTCATCTCCCGGCTGGCGCCGCTCACGTCAACCAGATAGGTTGCCGCCGCCCACGTCACGCCGCCGGCCGCGAGCGCCGCGACCCAGCCGGCATGCACATAAGCCAGCACGTCCGTGCGTTCAGCTTTTTTCAGGAATGCCATCATCGCGACGACCACCAGCAAGGCTTCAAGCCCTTCGCGCAACAGAATCGTCAAGGCGCCGATAAAGGTGGACAGCGGATCGTTGGCGCCGCCCAGCGCCGATTGCGCCTCGCTCAGCAATGTTTGCAAGCGCTGTTCAATCTCGTGCACCTGCTGCACGCGACCGGAAGTGACGGCGGCGCGATAGAGTCCCATCGTCTTTTCGATGTCTTCGAACAGCGTGCGATTCTTGGCCGCCAGCGCCGGCTCGGCCGGTTCAAAACCGTCTAGATAGGCCGACAACGCCAGCCGAGAAGCAGACGCGGCATCGCCTTTTTCGAGCGCTGCCACGCTTTCCTTGAGCCGTTCCTTGGCGATCACGAGCGTATCGGTGCTTGCGTCACTCAACACCTTCGGTGTATTCCTGAGATATGCCATGACCGGCTTGGCATCAGCGGGGCCGATGTCCTTGGCCAACGCCGCTTCGGAGGTTTGACTCAGCTTGGCGAGCGTGGGCACCGCCGCATGCAGGTCGGGGCGTGTTGCCCAAAGCCTGGCACCGGCCTGCCGGTCGGTATCCGAATACGATAAGGTGGATGCAAAATACGCGAGCGCCCAGCGGTCATCGTCCGACAATTGCGCAAAACTCGGCATCGAGGTGCCTGCCACGCCACGCGTAATGATCTGGTGCAGCGAGAATACGCTGCGCTCCTTCGCACGGTCATGGTCGGCCAATGCAATCGGCGGCGGGGTCAGCTTCGCCGCCAGCGGCCCGTCGGCCAATCCAGTCGCTCCGTGGCAGGATGCGCACTGGCTTTGATAGAGAGCGGCGCCTCGCTGCAAGCCTGGAGCCTTGCTGGGCGCAGCCTGCACCGGGTAGGCTGCGAGCAATACTTGCCCCAGCACGCGTGCTTGTTCGCCGACGGCCGCCGGCGAAGCCTTGGCATCGATCGCCTTGCGCAAGGTCGCGACATTTTTCAAGAGGCCGGGTGTCGCTGCCGTCGCCGGCAATTCGCCCAACTGGCGCTCGGCGGCGTGCGCGAATTCCTGCATTTCGGCGTATTCGCTTGGATTAGCTACTGCGCCATCTTTGACGGCCTTGCCATAGTCGACGGCCAAATAATCGAGCAATTGCCAGATTTGCTTGGCCTTGTCTTGGGCAGCAGAATCGGCATGCGCCGTTGACACAAGCGACATCAGGCAGATCAGGATGAAAGGAAACAGGCGCAGTGCTGGCATATTTTTTCCAGGGAAAAACAGTCAATCGACAAGATGAGAATGATTATAATTTAGATTTGTAGATACGGCACTGCCCACCGTGGCCTTCCATGGCTATGTCTTCGATTCCCCATCGAACCTCAGCAGGCGCAAGCCATTGGCGACCACTATCAAACTGGCCCCCATATCGGCGAACACGGCCATCCACAATGTCGCCTGGCCTGTCAGTGCCAAAACCAGGAATACCGCCTTGATGCCCAAGGCAAGCGTGATGTTTTGGATCAGGATGCGGCGCGCCAAAGCGCTCAAACGCAAGAAATGCGGGATCTTGCGCAAGTCGTCATCCATCAAGGCAACGTCGGCTGTCTCCAGCGCCGTATCCGTGCCGGCGGCTCCCATCGCAAAGCCGATATCCGCCTTGGCCAGCGCCGGCGCATCGTTGATGCCATCGCCTGCCATGCCGATGTAGCCATACTCCTGGCTTAATTCATTGATCGCCTTGAGCTTGTCGTCCGGCAGCAGATTGCCCATGGCATGCCCGATACCGACATGGGCAGCGATCGCAGTGGCCGTATGGGAGTTGTCGCCCGTCAGCATTACCACGTGCACGCCCATGGACTGCAGTTCGGCAACGGCTTCGCCGCTGGTTGGGCGCACTTGATCGGCGACGGTGAGAATCAATAGCGCTGCCGTAGCGGAGCACAGCACGATGGCCGTTTTTCCCTCTTTTTCGAACTGCTCCAGCCGGCCTTCAATATCGGGCGAACAGACGCCCAGCTCATGGGCCAATCGGTGATTTCCCAAGTAGAAAACTTCTCCGCCAATTCGGCCTTTCACCCCTCGCCCGGTCAGCGCTTCAAAATCCGCAATCTCATGCAACGGCATGCCTGCCTGCTTTTTCCGCCAATCGGCGGCGACCGCGCTAGAGACCGGATGATCCGAACGAGCGGCTAGGCTGGCGGCATGGCGCATTACTTGTGCCGCATCGCCCTGGAGGGGCACGCAATCCACCAATTCTGGCTTGCCGAATGTGATCGTGCCGGTCTTGTCGATCGCCAGTGCCTTGAGCTTGTGCCCCTGTTCCAGGTAGACGCCGCCCTTGATCAGAATGCCGTGCTTGGCCGCCGCAGCCAAGCCGCTCACCACCGTCACCGGCGTGGATATCACTAGCGCGCACGGGCAGGCGATGACAAGCAGCACCAGCGCCTTGTATAGCCATGGCTGAAACGCCGCTCCCGCCAAAAGCGGCGGCGCCAAGGCGACGAGCACCGCCAAGGCGACCACGGCAGGAATGTAATAGTGCGCGAAGCGGTCGACGAAGCGCTGGGTCGGGGCACGATCGCCTTGTGCTTGCTGCACGCTTTTGACGATACGCGCCAGGGTCGAATCGCTTTGCACGGCCGTCACCCGGAATTCGAACTCCCCGTGTTCATTGATTGTGCCGGCGAAAACGCTATCCCCCGGCTGCTTGGAGACAGGCATGCTTTCACCGGTGATCGGCGCCTGGTTGATCGTGGTTTGTCCCGAAGTCACGGTGCCGTCAAGCGGCACGCGCTCACCTGGCTTGACGCGCACCAGCGCACCCAGCATGACATCTTTGGCCGTCATCGCTATCCATTGGCCGGTATCATCCCGGACCAGGGCCATGTCCGGCGTCATGGCCATGAGCCCTTTGATTGCATTGCGCGCCCGGTCCAACGATAAGGCCTCGATCATTTCCGCCAAGGCGAACAGGAAAATGACGACCGCGGCTTCCGGCCATTGGCCGATTGCCGCTGCGCCGATCACGGCGATCGACATCAGAAAGTTCATATTCAGCGAAAAATGGCGCAGCGCGATCCAGCCCTTTTTCACGGTATCCAGGCCGCCAGTCAGGATGGCGATGAGCGCCAAAGCGATGACGATCCAGGAGCGCTCTTGACCCGTGCTCCACGCCACGATTTCCGCACTGATTGCAGTCAATCCAGAAATCGCCATGAATATCCAGGTACGGCGCGGAAGCCGATATTCACCGTCATGTTCATCCACGAATGCCGGCGCCGCACCGAGCGAATCGGCTTTGGTGACGGGATCCATGCCGAGCGCCACGAGCGCGCCGACAATCTGCTCGACTGAGGGGAGTCGGTGCTGTACGGTCAGTTCGCGTTCCATCAGATTGAACTGCAGATTTCCAACGCCATCCATGCCTTGCAGGCGACTGCGAATGAGTTTTTCTTCAGTGGGACAATCCATTTTCTGAATCCGGAATACTGCTTCTGCCACTCCCGG
>JAFECY010000330.1 GCA_018241865.1 Pseudomonadota bacterium
AGGTGCGGTACATTCTGCTTAAACTGAACATTCCACTTGAACACATCGCCATCAAGACGGCCAACATCAACGAATTGAAAAATGTTGATTTGATGAGCCGTGATTGCCAGGTGCGATACATCATCACGGTCAATGCACTGAAAGAAGGCTGGGACTGCCCATTTGCCTATGTGCTGGCAACACTGGCAAATAAATCGTCGGTGGTGGACGTTACCCAAATTCTGGGGCGAGTCCTTCGCATGCCATACACCAGAAAGCACAGCATTGAACTGCTGAACCTGAGCTATGTATTCACTTCTTCCAGTCACTTCCAGAACACGTTGAGTCAGGTGGTTGAAGGTTTGAATAAGGCTGGTTTCTCCAAGCGCGATTACAGAGAATTTGACCTGTCAGCATTTGAGCCAGAGCAAGCTCCTGCACCTTCGCCTGCACAGGAGGAACTGAATCTCACTGCTGAAACTGGTGAAGGTCAGGATTTTGAGATTGAGAAGGACAAGCTCAATCCTGACTGGGAACAACAAGCTGTAGAGCAAGCTGCCCATGTGGATGCCATTAGCACGCAGCAGCCGGCTGCTACTGGAAGTGATACCACGGGTGTGGAAGCGCTCAAGGCTCAAGCAGTCGATCAGGCTCAACAATTTGAAGAACAGGCAAATGCTACGAGTGGTGAGAGCTGTCCTGAAGAACTGAAGGCGCATATGAACGAGCACAAGATGAAGCCAATTTTTGACGAGTTGGCAAAGGCGATTCAGCTACCCCAGTTCTTCATCAAGCTGCCTTCTGATGGCGGGTTCTTTGACATTGGTGACGAATGGCACAAGCTGGCTAAAGAAAACCTGTTGTCCAATTTTGTGCTTGCAAACCTTGATGCAACCATCAACTTCACAGCCATTGAGTCTGATGTCTATAAGGTAGATGCAGAAGAAATTGGCAATGGTGAAAGTGCTCCATCTTTCACTGTGGTGAAGAAGGCAGAGAAGGAGAAACTGAACAGCATCATCAAGAGTCAGCCCACATCAGGCCAAATCACATCTATCGTTGGTAGGCTCTTCAGCCTGATTGGGAAGAACTCCTTCTACCCGATTGAGGACAACGATGTTAAGCACTACCTCAAGCGCATTGTTGAAGCTATGAATGCTGATCAACGTGCTGATTGCCTTGAGCGTGACTATGCCTATGTGAAGCTCATCAAAGAGAAGATTCAGAGTCTTGCCAACGAGTATGCAGGCAAGGAATTCGTCAACTGGCTGACGACTCATAAAATCAAGCTTCGTCCTTCCTTCTCACTACCTGCAACGATTGCGCCAAGTGACAATGCGCCTGCTATCAGCAAGAGTTTGTATGTCACTGAAGGCAGTGTGAACAATCTTGAGAGCAAGGTCATTCGTGGTGTTGCAGAACTGGAGAACATTGTTTGGTGGCACAGGAATCTTGAACGGGGTAAGGGTTTCGTCATTAATGGGTTCTTGAACCATTACCCTGATTTCATTGTTCTCACTGAGAGCAAGAACATCGTTGTGGTAGAAACAAAGGGTGATGACCGGGATAACTCAGATTCCAAGGAAAAGCTCAAGCTTGGGAAAGTTTGGGAGGCGCAAGCAAACCAGATTGCCCATGAAACTGGCTATCGCTATCACTACATGATGGTGTTTGAAAGCAACCCGATTGATGGGGCATACACCACAGGTGATGTGCTGAAGCTGATTGAGGCTTTGTAATCCGCTGACCAAAGAGAGATGGAAGCGAACTAAGGGGGCAGACTGCAACAGCGCCATGCTTGATACAATGGCGGCTTTCGATACTACGCCGCCGCATTTCCCATGATTGACATCCAACTCCTCCGCAAAGACATCGCCAGCGTCGCCGCCCGTCTGGCCGCGCGCAAGTTCCAGCTCGACGTTGCCGGCTTCAATGCGCTCGAGGCAGAGCGCAAGCAAATCCAGACCCGCACCGAGGAATTGCAAGGCAAGCGCAACACGCTGTCCAAGCAGATCGGCATCCTGAAAGGCAAGGGCGAAGACGCTTCGGCGGTGATGGCGGAAGTCGGTGGCATCGGCGACGAGTTGAAAACCTCGGCCGAGCGGCTTGATGTGGTGCAGACCAAACTTTCCGACTTCATGCTGACCATCCCCAACCTGCCGCACGAATCGGTGCCGGCCGGGCAGGATGAAAGCGCCAATGTCGAAGTGCGCAAGGTCGGCGCACCGCGCGCATTCGATTTCGAGGTGAAGGATCATGTCGATGTCGGCGCTGCGCTCGGTTTGGATTTCGATGTGGCGACCAAGCTGACCGGCTCGCGCTTTGCCGTGATGAAAGGCGGCATCGCTCGTCTGCATCGCGCACTGGCGCAGTTCATGCTCGATACGCATACCGGCGCGCACGGCTACACCGAGTGCTATACGCCTTACATCGTCAATGCCGATTCCCTGCGCGGCACTGGGCAGTTGCCGAAATTCGAGGCTGATTTGTTCGCCGCCAAAAAAGGTGGCCAAGAAGGCGAGGGCGAAGCGCTGTACTTGATTCCGACTTCCGAAGTGCCGTTGACCAACATGGTGCGCGACGAAATCGTCGCCGCCGATGCGCTGCCGTTGAAGCTGACCGCGCACACGCCATGCTTCCGTTCCGAAGCCGGCAGCTACGGCCGCGACACCCGCGGCATGATTCGCCAGCACCAGTTCGACAAGGTCGAGATGGTGCAGATCGTCCACCCGGACAATTCCTACGAAGCGTTGGAAGAAATGGTCGGCCACGCCGAGAACATTTTGAAAAAACTTGGCTTGCCGTATCGCGTGATGACGCTGTGTACCGGCGACATGGGTTTTGGCGCGGCCAAGACTTACGATCTTGAAGTCTGGCTGCCGGCGCAAAACACTTACCGCGAAATTTCTTCGGTATCGAATTGCGAAGCCTTCCAAGCACGACGTATGCAAGCACGTTTCCGCAATATGCAAGGCAAACCGGAACTGGTACACACCCTGAACGGCTCCGGCCTCGCGGTCGGCCGTACCCTAGTCGCCATTCTGGAGAACTATCAGCAGGCCGATGGCAGCGTCGAGATTCCCGAAGCGCTGCGCCCCTACATGGGCGGCGCGGCTCGGTTGTCGCCGCAGGCTTGAGGGGATGGCTCTGTCGTTTCGACTCTGCTATAATCGCTGACTTTCCGGCAGCCCATGCCGGAATCGACCAAATTCGGAGAGGTGGCAGAGTGGTCGAATGTACCTGACTCGAAATCAGGCGTACGCGCGAGCGTACCGTGGGTTCGAATCCCACCCTCTCCGCCAAAAATCAATTTCACACAGTATCAAGAAGTCTCAAAACCCGCACTGCTAAAGGCTCTGCGGGTTTTTTCTTGTCTTAAGCC
>JAFECY010000331.1 GCA_018241865.1 Pseudomonadota bacterium
TACCCCATCCCCATCCCAACCTTCCCCTTGAAGGGGAAGGAGTATTCAAGATGTTCCGCCGTGTCCGCCGTGTCCGCCGTGGTTAATAAAATTCTCGTTACAACTTGATGAAGTGCTCGCGGTAGTACTTCAATTCTTCCACTGACTCAATGATGTCGGCCAGCGCAGTGTGCTTCTGGTGTTTCTTGAAGCCGGTCGCCAGTTCCGGCTTCCAGCGCCGGCACAGCTCTTTCAGTGTCGAGACATCCAGATTGCGGTAGTGGAAAAAAGCTTCCAGCTTGGGCATGCCGCGCACCATGAAGCGGCGGTCCTGACAAATCGAATTGCCGCACATCGGCGACTTGCCGCTCGGAACAAAGTGTTTGAGGAAGGCGATGATCGCGCTTTCGGCATCGGCTTCGGAAACGGTCGAGGCCTTGACCCGGTCGATCAAACCGGAGCGGCCGTGGGTGCCTTTGTTCCAGGCGTCCATGCCGTCGAGGATGGCATCGGCTTGATGAATCGCGAACACCGGCCCTTCGGCCAACACGTTCAAGTCGGGATCGGTGACTACCACCGCCACTTCGATGATGCGGTCCTTGTCGGGGTCGAGCCCGGTCATTTCCATATCGACCCAGACCAGATTGAATTCGTTGGGGCGGGTGGGCGCCGTGCCATGCGTTGCGCCTTGGGTTGCGCCTTGTTGGGGAGTCGGTTGTGACATAATGGTTTTCCTTGTAGATCGCGCCATTTTCGCACAGGCACCGCATGAATTCATCTCTGTTTTCGCTCTTGTTTATCGCCTTTCTGGTTGTCACACTTATCACACGCTTGTGGTTGGCCTCGCGCCACATCCGCCATATCCTGCGCCATCGCCACGCCGTGCCGACGCAATTCGCTGAAAAAATTCCAGTGCAAGCGCACCAGAAGGCAGCGGATTACAGCATCGCCAAAACCAAACTCGGGCTGGTGGTATTGATCGTCAATAGCTTCGCCCTGCTCGGCTTCACCCTGTTCGGCGGTCTGCAATGGCTGTCGGTGGCGATGCTGCAAATCGCCGGCACCGGCATGCTGTATCAACTCGGTTTGCTGCTGGCCTTCGCCGCGATTTCCGGGCTGATCGACCTGCCTTTCAATTACTACGCGCAATTCGTGCTGGAAGAAAAATTCGGCTTCAACAAAATGACGCCGGGTCTGTTCATCGCCGACACCGTCAAAGGCGTGGCCATCGGTACGGCCATCGGCTTGCCGCTGGCTTGGGTGGTGCTGACCCTGATGGCCGGGGCCGGCGAGTGGTGGTGGCTGTACGCATGGATCGTGTGGAGCGCGTTCCAGTTGCTGATGCTGGTGCTGTACCCGACCGTGATCGCGCCGCTGTTCAACAAGTTCACGCCGCTGGCCGACGACGATGTGCGCGTCCGCATCGAAGGCTTGATGCAGCGGGTCGGTTTCGCTTCCAAGGGTTTGTTCGTGATGGACGGCTCCAAACGCAGCGCGCATGGCAACGCTTACTTCTCCGGTTTCGGCACGGCCAAGCGCATCGTCTTTTTCGACACTCTGTTGGCGCGCTTGGCGCCGCAGGAAATCGAAGCGGTGCTGGCGCACGAGCTCGGTCACTTCAAGCTCAAGCACATCGTCAAGCGCATGGTCGTGATGTTCGCGCTCTCGCTCGGCTTTCTAGCGCTGCTTGGTTATCTCAAGGCACATGTCTGGTTCTATGTCGGCCTTGGCGTCACGCCGCTGCCCGGTATCAGCAACGACGCTATGGCATTGATTTTGTTCATGCTGGTGCTGCCGGTGTTCACCTTCTTGCTGTCGCCGCTCAGTTCGATCACCTCGCGCAAACATGAATTTGAAGCCGACGCCTTCGCCGCCCAATACACCAACGCGCAAGATTTGGTGACGGCGCTGGTCAAGTTGTACGAAGACAATGCCGCGACGCTGACGCCCGACCCGCTGCACTCGACCTTTTACGATTCGCACCCGCCGGCTTCGCTGCGTATCGGCAAGCTGCTGGCCGCGAAATAAAATCAGGAGCACATCATGACGATCACCACCGCCGAATTGCTTGCCCGCCATTGCGCGCACTGCGAGCAGGGCTTGAGCGCCGCGCAAGTGCAGAACTATCTTTCCGCCGTCGCTGGCTGGCAAGTGGAAAACGGCAAAGCAGACGGCAACATCGTCAAGACCTTCGCCTTCCAGAACTATTACGAGACGCTGGCCTTCGTCAACGCCATCGCTTACGTGATCCACGCCGAAGACCACCACCCCGACCTGCTGGTCGGCTACAACCGTTGCACGGTGAAATTCAACACGCACTCGGTCAATGATGGCAAGGGCGGCTTGTCGGAAAACGATTTCATCTGCGCCGCCAAGGTCGATGCCGTGTTCGCCACCGCCTCCACCCATCGCTGATGGCGCAACTGACCGCCACCATCATCGCCGCCCACGGCCGCCACTATCTGGCGCAAGCCGATGGCAAATTTTTTCAGTGCGTCACGCGCGGCAAGAAAAGCGATGTCGCCGTCGGCGATGTCGTACACGTCAAGCAAACCTCGACCGACCAGGCGGTGATCGAAGCCATCGCCGAGCGCAAGACCCTGCTGTACCGCTCCGACCAGTACAAGTCGAAACTGCTGGCCGCCAACGTGACGCAATTGTTCATCGTGGTCGCCACCGAGCCGGGCTTCTCCGACGACCTGGTATCGCGCGCGCTGGTCGCCGCCGAAGCGGCCGGCATCCGGGTGCACATCATCCTCAACAAGACCGATGTCATCGACCTGCTGCCGCAAGCGCGCGAACGGATCGCCCTCTATCGCAAGCTGGATTACCCGGTGCACGAAGTGTCGGCGCGCAGCGCGCCGGATGAAACAAAGGCCGTACTCGAACCTTTGCTCGAAGGCCAGTCCACCATCCTGATCGGACAAAGCGGCATGGGCAAGTCATCGCTCATCAACCTGCTGGTGCCGGACGCCGACATCGCCACCCGCGAAATCTCCGCCGCGCTCGACACCGGCAAGCACACCACTACCTTCACCCGCCTGTACACGATCAAGCCCGGCACCAGCGTGATCGACTCGCCCGGCTTTCAGGAATTCGGCCTCTACCATTTAAGCGAAGGCATGCTGGAACGCGCCTTCCGCGAATTCGCCCCGCACTTGGGGCAATGCCGCTTCTACAATTGCCATCATTTGAACGAACCGGGCTGCACGGTGCTGGCGGCGGTGGCGTCAGGGGAGATTGCGCAGATACGGCATGATCTGTATCGGCAACTGGTGCATGAGGCGGCGCAGACGGTGGGGTATTGATGGGACAGGCAAGATTGGCCCTGCTGACCAGTAGTTGACGCTTTTGTTTTTCTGGCTATACCCTGCATAATGTTCACGCATCCAATGAGAAGCTATGGCCATGCGGGTTTCGGACGGAGCGGGAAAAATTTTCTTTGTTGCGCTGGCCAGTTAATTTTCCAAGATGCAAATTAAATCAAGCTAGGCGTCACACCAAACTTCAAGGCGGTCGTTATGAGCACAATTGGCGTAAACGTTCGGGACGACAAATTGGCGGCCGACTGTCTTGACGCATTAGTAGCATTTCCCGTTGCCATTCAGCACATGCGCGAGTCGAGCGACGCTATTGCTATCCCAAACCACATGCAAGCCCATACAAGAGATGCGTTCGCTGCCCTTGATACAGCGCAGCGCGATTGTCGGATGATCGCTGCAACAGCAACAGATCGCCTGTATCGGCACATTGTCGAGCTAACTGTCCTTGACACATTCACTCGCAGCTACACGGCGGTTGCTGTCAAAGAGTTCTACTCTCAACTTGCAACTCGGCAAGTCGGAACCTTCTACATTCTCGACAACTCGCTAAGGCAAGATCGGTTCATGGCAGTGCTGGAGCTTCTTGGCATTGCGGGCATTTCATGCTTCTCACCCAACACTCACGGCACAGATTGGCTACCTATCGAAAGAGACATTCGGCACACCTCATCATCGCATGTCGCGTACATCGAGCCGGACGCAACTGCCAATCACTTGGCTGCAGCGGTTGCGCTTGCCAAGCGTCTCAATTCCGTTGCCACGTTTCGCAATGAGGCTCCTGAGAATCCTAGCCTGAGCGTTATTAGTTTGCCGGGAGCCAATGCAAGTGACGCCTAACGATTCAAACCGATGCCGCTTCGCGGCACGGCTTAATTCAGGTGTTGACTTCCAGCTTTTCGCATTAGCGCCCGACAGCAATGAATCGGACGCAGGCATTCACGATCTGACACATCGTGTCAGAACACATCCCCCCCCTTACACATGCCCTTGTGAATACAAGGCCACACAACAGGCGCCGAAAGTAAAACAAAGAACATGATGCAGCAAGCCACATCAGCACAACTCCGCATCGGCATCGTCGGCGCAGGCACGGCCGGCTTGGCGACCGCCATCGCCTTTGCCCGTTCCGGCCATCATGTCCAGGTTTTTGAAAAACATCCCTCCCTCGCCACGCTGGGAGCCGGTCTGCTGATCCAGCCGCAAGGCGTGCGCGCGCTGTCCGAACTGGGCGTGCGCGACGAATTCAACGCCGCCAGCGTTCCCATCGATCGGCTGCTGGGCAAGAACCAGCGCGGCTGGCGGCTGGTTGACGTCGCCTATCCCGAGCACCACGCGCGCGCCGTTTCGCGGTCGGCGCTGGCACACCTGCTGTTGCGCGCCGCGCTCGCCGCCGGCGTCGAGGTGCGCTTCAATACGCCCATCGAACAGGTGGAAACCGATGGCAAGCTCGGCTGCATCCGCAGCGCAAGCGAACGGATGCCATTCGATCTGGTGGTGATTGCCGACGGCGCATCGTCCGTGCTGCCGGCGCAGGTCGGATTGGCGGTGCCGTCCAGCCTGTACAAATGGGGCGCTTTGTGGGCGATGGTCGATGTCGATCACTGGCCGCACGCGCGCGTGCTGCAGCAACGCTTCCGCACCACGCGCCAGATGTTCGGCCTGATGCCGACCGAGCGTCGTGGCGACAAGCTGCGCCTGTCGCTGTTCTGGAGCCTGCCCTGCGCTGCCTATCCGGCATGGAAAGCCTCATCGCTCGACGCCTGGAAAGCGCAGTTGCTCGACCTGTGGCCGGAATCGGCACCAGCCGTCGAGCAAATCCACGCACACGACCAGCTTACTTTCGCGACCTATCACCACGCTTGGCCGCGCCGCCTGGCCAACCCGCCGATCTGCATCGTCGGCGACGCCGCGCATGCGATGAGTCCGCAACTCGGACTGGGCGCGACGCTGGCGGTGCAGGATGCCCTGCTGCTGGCGCAACACGTCAATGCGCGAGGCGTTGCGGCGGGCACGCTATCCTTCGCCAAAAAGCGGCTGCCAGCGGTGCGTGCCTATCAAGCGCTGAGCCGCACATTGACGCCGTGCTTCCAGGCGGATGGCGGCGGACTGTGGCGCGACCTGCTGTTCGCGGCAGGCCTGCACATCCCCGGTGTGCCGTGGCTGATGCATCGCAGTATCGCCGAACCGCAACCGCGCGCCAGATTGGCGGTCGAAGAGCCTGATTGCGCTTGACGGTTGCTGATTTTTTTCATGCAAGATCGACACGAACGTGTCACCAATAATCTGTCACTGACGGCAGTATCGCTGAACGCTAAGCAATTGAATTCGTTCGATATTTGCCCGAACGCTAGTGAAAACCCTTATAATTTAAGGCCTTATGAACGCGGCGGCGGGCGCCAACCTGACCGCCGTTTTTTATTTTTTTGATTATTGCTGGACCGGGTCAAGCACCAGCGGCGCTTTGCCTCCGACAAATCATGATCAAACACTTTCTCCAGTTTTCCGACTTCACGCTTGACGAGTTCGACTACGTGATGGAACGTTCGCGTCTCATCAAGCGCAAGTTCAAAAATTACGAACCGCACCACACGCTGACCGACCGCACGCTGGTGATGGTGTTTGAGAAGAATTCGACCCGCACCCGCCTGTCCTTCGAGGCCGGCATGCACCAGATGGGCGGCGCGGCGATTTACCTCAACACCCGCGACAGTCAGCTCGGGCGCGGCGAGCCGGTCGAAGACGCGGCGCAAGTGATGTCGCGCATGTGCGATGTCATCATGATCCGCACTTTCGGCCAGGACATCATCGAGCGCTTCGCCGCCAACTCGCGCGTGCCGGTCATCAACGGCCTGACCAACGAACATCACCCCTGCCAGGTGCTGGCCGATGTCTTCACCTTCATCGAACAGCGCGGCTCGATCGCCGGCAAGACCGTGGCCTGGATCGGCGACGCCAACAACATGCTTTATTCCTGGCTGCAGGCGGCGCAAGTGTTCGGCTTCCACGTCAATGTTTCGACCCCGGCCGGCTATCCGATCGACATGTCGCTAGTGGCAGCGGACAACCAGCGCTATACGGTATTCGCCCATCCGTCGGATGCCTGCGTCGATGCCGATCTGGTGACCACCGATGTCTGGACCAGCATGGGCTTCGAGGAAGAAAACGCCGCGCGCCTAAAAGCCTTCGACGGCTGGATCGTCGATGCCGCCAAGATGCAGCGCGCCCATCCCGACGCTCTGTTCATGCATTGTCTGCCGGCGCATCGCGGCGAGGAAGTGGCAGCGGAAGTCATCGACGGCCCGCAATCGGTGGTCTGGGATGAAGCGGAAAACCGCTTGCATGTGCAAAAAGCGCTGCTGGAATATCTAGTCATTGGCAAGCTGACCTGACACTCCCCTCTCCCTCTGGGAGAGGGGCCGGGGGAGAGGGATAAGCATGAACCTGCGCGAGCGCGCCAAGACCTTGCGGAAGCATCAAACCGAAGCCGAACAACGGCTTTGGTATTTTCTCCGGGCGCATCGGTTCATGAATTTGAAATTCAAGCGCCAAGAACCGATCGGCAGCTACATCGTCGATTTTGTTTGTCATACGCATCAATTGATTATCGAGGCGGATGGTGGACAGCATGCCGAAAACATGGCCTACGATCAAACGCGCGATGCGTGGTTGGCGGCACAAGGTTTTACAATGATGCGGTTTTGGAACAACGAGATATTGCAGCAGACGGATGCGGTGCTGGAAAAGATTCGTCTGGCGGTGGAAGGTTTCGCTCTTTCGTCTGCTGCAGCCCTCTCCCCTGCCCCTCTCCCGAAAGGAGAGGGGGAACAGCAACAAGTTTAGAAAGCATTTTTAGTCTTATCCGTATTCAGAAAGCAGAGATCATGTCAGCCATTCTTCAATCCGTTCCCGTCAAACAGAAAGTCGGCATCGCCTTTTCCGGCGGCCTCGACACCAGCGCCGCGCTGCACTGGATGCGCCAGAAAGGCGCGATTCCCTACGCCTACACCGCCAACCTCGGACAGCCGGACGAACCCGATTACGATGCCATCCCGAAGAAGGCCAAGCAATACGGCGCCGAACTGGCGCGCTTGATCGATTGCCGCGAGCAACTGGTGGCCGAAGGTATCGCCGCGCTGCAGAGCGGTGCTTTCCACATTTCCACCGCCGGCGTCACCTACTTCAACACCACGCCGCTGGGCCGCGCCGTCACCGGCACCATGCTGGTGGCCGCGATGCAGGAAGACAATGTCGATATCTGGGGCGACGGCTCCACCTTCAAGGGCAACGATATCGAACGCTTCTACCGCTACGGCTTGCTGGTCAATCCTTCGCTGCGTATTTACAAACCCTGGCTGGACGACACTTTCATCCAAGAACTCGGCGGCCGTAAGGAAATGTCGGAATTCCTCATCAAGTCCGGCTTCGATTACAAGATGTCGGTCGAGAAGGCGTACTCCACCGACTCCAACATTCTGGGGGCGACGCACGAAGCGAAAGACCTCGAACACCTGAACAGCGGCATGAAGATCGTCCAACCGATCATGGGCGTGGCCTTCTGGCGCGACGAAGTCGAAGTCAAACGCGAAGAAGTGACGGTGCGTTTCGAGGAAGGCCGTCCGGTGGCATTGAACGGCATCAGCTTCGCCAGCGCCGTCGATCTGATGCTGGAAGCGAATCGCATCGGCGGCCGTCACGGCTTGGGCATGAGCGACCAGATCGAGAACCGCATCATCGAAGCCAAGAGCCGCGGCATTTACGAAGCGCCGGGTTTGGCGCTGCTGTTCATCGCTTACGAGCGCTTGGTCACCGGCATCCACAATGAAGACACTATCGAGCAATACCGCGACAGCGGCCGCAAGCTCGGCCGCCTGCTGTATCAAGGCCGCTGGTTCGATCCGCAAGCGATCATGCTGCGCGAAGCGGCGCAACGCTGGGTGGCGCGCGCCATCACCGGCGAAGTGACCATCGAACTGCGTCGCGGCAATGACTACTCGATCCTGAATACCGAGTCGCCCAACCTCACCTACGCGCCCGAGCGTCTGTCGATGGAAAAAGTGGAAGACGCACCGTTCTCGCCGCAAGACCGCATCGGCCAATTGACCATGCGCAATCTGGACATCACCGATACGCGCCACAAGCTCGGCATCTATGGCAACGTCGGCTTGCTGAATGACAATTCGTCGGTGGCATTGCCGCGTCTGGGTAAAGGCAAATAAAGAAATCCTTTTCAACTTCACACAATCAAACACAAAATCATGAGCACCCAATTCGATCACGTTTCCGTCATCAAGAAATCCAATATTTATTTCGATGGCAAATGCGTTTCGCACACTGTCCTGTTCACCGACGGCACCAAGAAAACCATCGGCGTGATTTTTCCGTCGAAGCTAACCTTCAACACCGGCGCACCGGAAATCATGGAAATCAACGGCGGCAAATGCCGCGTGCTGCTGGCTGCCGGCGGCGACTGGAAGACTTATGAAGCCGGTCAGCGCTTTGAGGTGCCGGGCAATTCCAGCTTTGATATCGAAACCCTGGAAACGCTGGATTACGTCTGCCACTTCGGCTGATCTCACGACGCCTTAGGCGTCAACAAAAAAGCCGCTGCAAGGCAATCGCCCCAGCGGCTTTTTGTTTGCCCGGCGTTTTTAAATGAATACCGGCTCGGGTTCGAGTTGCACGCCGAAGCGCGCCAACACATCATCCTGAATCTGCCGCGCCAGCCGGGCAATATCCTCGCCGCTGGCGCCACCGTGATTAACCAGCACCAGCGCCTGTTTTTCATACACGCCTGCCGCACCCACGCGTCTGCCCTTCCAGCCGCATTGGTCGATCAGCCAGCCAGCCGCCAGCTTGACACTACCGTCGGGCTGGGCATACGCCGGCAGCGCCGGGTATTGCGCCAGCAAGGTATTGCGCACCGCCGCGCTCACCACCGGGTTCTTGAAAAAGCTGCCGGCATTGCCGATCGCCAGCGGATCGGGCAGCTTGCGGGTGCGAATAGCGATCACGGCATCGCTGACTTGCTGCGGCGTCGGGGCGGCGATCTGGTGCGCCGCCAGTTCCTGCGCCACGTCGGCATAACGCAGATTGGCTTGCCAGCGTTTGGGCAAGGCAAAGGTAACGTCGAGGATGGCGACCTTGCCGTGCAGGCGGCGCTTGAACACGCTGTCGCGATAGGCGAATTCGCAAGCGGCATTGTCGAGGTTGCTGGTGACGCCGGTTGTGAAATCGAATACCGTCACGGCATGCAGGACATCTTTGATTTCCGCACCATACGCGCCGATGTTTTGTATCGGCGCTGCACCGACGCTGCCGGGGATCAGCGATAAATTCTCCAACCCGCCGTATCCTTGCGCCAGCGTCCATTGCACAAATGCATGCCAGTTCTCGCCGGCCGCCGCGCGGACATACACAGTCTCTTCATCCTCGCCGACCGCGGCCATCCCCTTCATGGCCATGTGCAGCACCAGACCGGGGAAGTCGCCGGTCAGGAGGATGTTGCTGCCGCCGCCGAGTATCAAGCGTGGCAAGGCGCGCAAATCGTCATCGCCATTGATTTTCAGCAACATATCCGCTGCGACCACCTCCAGGAAGCACTGCGCGCGTGCAGCGATGCCGAAGGTATTGTGTTCGCGCAAGGAATGATCGGAACGGATAGGAAGATGGGCTGCCATAGGGCGCTGATTATAGACGCAAGCGAGGGGCTTCGATAGAATGAGCCGATTGAAAAAACGAAAAGCAGCCGGATGCAAAATTCGGCGACCATGGAGCCTGTATGCCGTCATTTGATATTGTTTCCGAAGCCAATCTGATCGAGGTCAAGAATGCGATCGACCAGAGCAACAAGGAAATTTCCACCCGCTTTGATTTCAAGGGCAGCGATGCCCGCATCGAGCAAAAAGAGCGCGAGTTGACCGCGTATGCCGATTCCGAATTTCAGTTGAATCAAGTACGTGACGTGCTGACCGGCAAACTGACCAAGCGCAACGTGGACGTGCGTTTCATGGATATCGGCAAGATCGAGAAGATCGGCGGCGATAAGGTCAAGCAAGTCATCAAGATCAAGAATGGCATCGAATCCGACGCGGCAAAAAAAATCGTGCGCCTAGTCAAGGATAGCAAGATGAAGGTGCAGGCCAGCATCCAGGGCGACGCGGTACGTATCACCGGCGCTAAACGCGACGACCTGCAATCGGCAATCGCCATGCTGCGTAAAGATGTCACGGACCTGCCGCTGGAATTCAACAATTTCCGCGATTAAGCGACCATTACCACTCTGCACACTTGGAAGGATGCCATGCCCCGCTATCGCTTTCCCGCCAGCGGCCCCAGCGCACCCGGTCTGATTAGGGCGGCCGCGCCACCGAAAGAGCAATACCAGTCGGCACTGGAAAGCCAGTTTCCGCACGTCCTGTCGGCGATCCAAGCGCTATGGGGCTTCAAGGAACTGAACGCCTATTTCACCAAGCTGACCATCGACGAACGCGGCGACCGCGCCGGTTTTCCAGCCGAAGTCTGGGATGAATTGCACCTGCTGCTGGTCCTGCACCAAGAGCTCTTTCCTGAACCGCTTTTTGCCACCAACACCTCTCGCCATGCGCTCGATTTCCCTCGCGATTCTCGCCGTTACTAGCGGCCTCGCCTTGCTGCCCTGCCCGGCACTGGCTGCCGACATCGCCCTAATCGGCTTATTCCCCGGCAAGGCGGTATTGGTGATCGATAACGGCGCGCCCAAGACCTACGCCGTCGGCAGCACCATCGCCAGCGACAGTAAGCTGATCGACGTCAGCAGTTCTGCCGCCGTCATTGAAACCAACGGCAGGCGCCAGACGCTCACGCTCGACGGTTATGTCGCACATGCTGCTGGCTCGCACTCCGGCGCTAGTTCGGGCAAAGTGATTCTGATGCCAGACAGCAAAGGACATTACATGGCACAAGGGCAAATCAACGGCGGTGCGATTCGCATGTTGCTTGATACCGGTGCCAGCACCATAGCCCTGCCTGCCAGCGATGCAATCCGTCTTGGCATCGATTACAAAAAGGGGAAAGTTGGCCGAACCAATACCGCCAATGGCGTCACGCAGGTGTATCGCGTCATGCTCGATACCGTCAAAATCGGCGATATTCAGATCAATCAGGTCGAGGCCGCTGTGCACGAAAGCGGCTTGCCATTCGCGCTGTTGGGCATGTCGTTTCTGAGTCGAGTGGAAATGCGTAATGAAGGTGGACAGATGATGTTGACCAAGCGTTACTGATTCGTTTTTACTTCGCCCAACAAAAAGCGCCGGCATGTCCGGCGCTTTTTGCTGGTAAGGAAAACCGATTTATTCCGGTTCCCGCACATGACGACGCTGCTTGACTGCGTCCGCCAAACCTTCCAGCACTTGCAAGCTCTGATCCCAGTTGATGCAACCGTCAGTGATCGACTGACCATAAGTCAGTTCCTTGCCCGGCACCAGATCTTGGCGACCCGCCACGAGGTGCGACTCAACCATCACGCCGACGATGCGTTCATCGCCGCCGGCAATCTGACGCGCGATGTCGGCACATACCGGCACCTGGTTTTCCGGTTTCTTGGAACTGTTGGCATGCGAGGCATCGATCATCAGGCGCGAGGCCAAGCCGCTCTTGGCGATGTCTTGGCAAGCCGCTTCGACACTGGCAGCGTCATAGTTGGGTGCTTTGCCGCCGCGCAGGATGATGTGGCAATCCTCGTTACCGGCAGTCGAGACAATGGCCGAGTGACCGCCCTTGGTCACCGACAGGAAGTGGTGCGGCTGCGACGCCGCTTTGATCGCATCGACCGCGATCTTGACGTTGCCGTCGGTGCCGTTCTTGAAACCGACCGGGCACGACAAGCCGGAGGCCAGTTCGCGGTGTACCTGCGATTCGGTGGTACGTGCGCCGATCGCACCCCAACTGATGAGGTCGGCGAAATACTGCGGGCTGATCACGTCGAGAAATTCGGTGCCGGCAGGCAGGCCGAGTTCATTGATGTTCAGCAGCAGTTCGCGCGCAATGCGCAAGCCGTCGTTGATGCGGAAGCTGTTGTCGAGATACGGATCGTTGATTAAGCCTTTCCAGCCGACCGTGGTGCGCGGCTTCTCGAAATACACGCGCATGATGATTTCCAGTTCGCCGGCGTACTTGGCACGCGCCTTGACCAGCAGATTGGCGTATTCCATCGCCGCCTTGGTATCGTGGATCGAACACGGGCCGATGACCACCATCACGCGGTCGTCCTGGCCGTGCAGGATGCGATGCAAAGCCGTACGCGCCGAAGCAGCGGTGGTGGCCGCTTTTTCGGAACAAGCAAATTCACGGATCAAATGCGAAGGGGGCGTCAGTTCTTTCAATTCACGGATCCTCAGATCGTCGGTGCGCGGCATGGTTTTCTCCTTAAATCAGTTAAATCATGTTGGGGACAGGCTGTGGCTACGTGTAACGCCGTCCCGCAATCGATCAAAATAAAAAAACCGCCATCGCTGGCGGTTTTCAGAAATTCGGTTCAGGGCTTTTACTATCCACGCGCTTACCGCTTTTCCACCGCCATCGGGCTGGAATAGCTAAAGTAAAAATAAAAGTAAACGGGTGCGGAAGTCATAGCAGCTCATACTTCAAAGACATCGGTTCAAGGATAGTGCAATAAATCGGCCTGTTTTGCAAGCCGGGCTGTTGTTTTGACAAAAATCAAGCCGTGCCGCCGACGGTCACGCCGTCGATACGCAAGGTCGGCTGGCCGACCCCGACCGGCACGCTCTGTCCTTCCTTGCCGCACACGCCGACGCCGGAATCGAGTCGCATGTCATTGCCGATCATCGAAACACGATTCAACACATCCGGGCCGTTGCCGATCAGCGTCGCGCCCTTGACCGGATACGTCACCTTGCCATTTTCGATCATATAAGCCTCGCTGGCGGAGAACACGAATTTGCCGTTGGTGATATCGACCTGACCACCACCGAAATTCACCGCATACAAACCGTTCTTCACCGAAGCGAGAATTTCCGCCGGATCTTTGTCGCCGGCCAGCATGTAGGTATTGGTCATGCGCGGCATCGGCAGGTGCGCGAAAGACTCGCGTCGCGCATTGCCAGTCACCGCCATATTCATCAGACGCGCATTCATAGTGTCCTGGATATAGCCTTTCAGGATGCCATCTTCGATCAGCGTGGTGCACTGGGTCGGGTTGCCTTCGTCATCGACGTTGAGCGAACCGCGACGATCGGCGATGGTGCCGTCATCCACGACCGTCACGCCCTTGGCGGCGACGCGCTCGCCGATGCGGCCGGAGAAGGTGCTGGAGCCTTTACGATTGAAATCGCCTTCGAGGCCATGACCAACCGCTTCATGCAGCAGCACACCGGGCCAGCCGGGGCCGAGCACCACGGTCATCGGACCGGCCGGTGCGGGACGCGCATCCAGATTCACCAGCGCCGAATCGACTGCTTCGGCGGCATATTGTTCCAGCAATGCGTCGCTGAAATAATCATAGCGATAACGACCGCCGCCGCCGGATGAGCCCATTTCACGCCGGCCATTTTGCTCGGCGATCACCGTCACCGACACCCGCACCAACGGCCGAATGTCGGCCGCCAGCACGCCATCGCTGCGCAACACCAGCACCACGTCGTATTCGCCGGCCAAACCTGCCATCACTTGCACCACGCGCGGATCGCGGGCGCGGGCGATGCGTTCGACCTTTTCCAGCAAAGCGACTTTTTGCGCGGCGTCGAGCGAGGTCAGCGGATCGTTCGGCAGATACAACTTGCGACTACCGCCCGCTTGCACCGTCGTCGCCACTTTGATCTTGCCTGCGCCTTGACGGGCGATGGTGCGCGTAGCCGCTGCTGCTTCCAACAAAGCCCGTTCGGAAATTTCATCGGAATAGGAAAACGCCGTTTTATCGCCGGAGACCGCGCGCACGCCGACACCTTGGTCGATGGAAAAACTGCCGGTCTTGACGATGCCTTCTTCCAAACTCCAGCCTTCGTTTTTCGTGAACTGAAAATACAGATCAGCGTAATCGACCTTATGGCTGAACATCGAGCCGAGCGCCTTGAGCAGTTTGGATTCGTCGAGGCCGAAAGGTGTGAGCAAAATGTCGCGCGCAACGGCGAGCGTGGCGAGGTTCGGTTCAAATGGAGTCATGGCATAGTGGCGAAACAGTATCGCCGTAAAAAACGAAAGATAAGTTGATTGTAGAACATCCGGCGTTGGCAGGTTGATCGATGCCGATCAGAGCTTGCATCAGAGTTTACGATGGCGCAACGCCGGCAGGCTGTCGCGCACACTGTTCAGCATCTGCATTTCCATCTCGCCGACAATCACGCCCTCGCCTTCCGGCAGCACCGCTTTGATCTCACCCCAAGGGTCGATCAACATGCTATGCCCCCAAGTGCGGCGACCGTTGACGTGCGTACCGCCTTGCGCTGCGGCTAACACATAACACTGATTTTCAATGGCGCGCGCGCGCAGCAATGTTTCCCAATGAGCGCGACCCGTCGTATAGGTAAACGCCGCCGGTACCACGATCAACGACACCGGCCCCATAGCGCGATACAGTTCAGGGAAGCGCAAGTCGTAGCAGACCGACAAACCGACCAAGCCGAAGGGCGCACCGAACACCGTCACATCTTTGCCCGGCACGATGGTCTGCGATTCGTCGTACGATTCCTCCCCCTTGCGGAAGCCGAACAAATGTATTTTGTCGTAACGCGACACCATCATGCCTTCAGGGGAATACACCAGCGTCGCATTCATCACCTTGCCAGCCTCCGGCGCGACCAGCGGCAGCGTGCCGCCGATCAGCCAGATGTTTTGCTCGCGTGCGATGTCGGCCATGCATTGTTGAATCGGTCCGCCAGTGACGGCTTCCGCCATCGCCACCTTATCGCTGTCACGCATGCCCATGATCGGCCAATATTCCGGCAGCAGCACCAATTGCGCGCCTTGCTCCTTTGCCGCACCAATCAGGCGGCGCGCCGTCGCGATATTGTCCGCAACCACCGGGGTCGATACCATCTGCACCGCCGCGACTTTGATTTTTTCTGTCATGTTCAATTTCCTTCCACCGAAGTGATTGCCGATGCGCTGCTCTGCCCGGCCGCACCATGATCCGTTTTTCGCTCCAATTTGGTAACGACCGGCTCAGACCACGGACCGGTGATCTGGTATTCAAAAGTGAAGGCGCGCTTCAAGGGTTCACGCAGGAACAATTGCGCGAGAAAGGCACCAATGCCAATTGCCGGATTGAGCGCAACCAATCCAATCGTTGCATCGGCATTGATTTCTGGAATCACCACCACATGCAGGTTGGTCGTTTCGCGGGCGATATCGACCGTGCCATCCATCCCGACCGTCGCAGCGAGTCCGCGCATCTTGAAGCTGTCGGTCTTGGCAACGCCGCGCTCTATCGTCGCATTACCTGCGACATTATCAAAAGCAAACCCTGCGGCAAACACGTCTCGAAAATCGAGCGCGAGGCGACGCGGGATGGATTGCAAACTCAACACGCCCAACAACTTGGCTGCGCTCGGCTCGACTTTCAAAAACTGGCCGGCACCGATGTCCAACGTCAAATTTCCCGTCAGCGAAGGAATATCGAGACTGAAAGGTAAGCCGCGCCAGTTGATGTCCCCATTCAATTTACCGCGTCCGCCGCGCAACACTTTTTCATAACCAAAACGATCCAACAGCCTACCTGCATCGGCGATATCCAATGTGTAATTCAAACTGGTTTGGTTCACACCATTTTGATTTACCCATTTTCCACTCGCATCCAACTTGCCGTCGGGGTTGGTGATCTTCAAACTGTTAATCAGCCATTCGCGCCCGATAGGTCCTCGGCTGTTTTTCGCTTGTAATTCGAGTTGACCGAGTTTTTTGCCGAACAGTTCAAAATTCTCGGCGACGATATCCAGCGCGGGGATCTGCTGCGTCGTTGCTTTTTTTCCTTCCAACAAATCCGACACGTCTTTCACTGCCGATTTGGGAATGATGAGCGTCGCCAACCGTGCCGTGACCCGTCCCATGCCGCGCCCAGAACGCGATTGCTGCCAAGTGAGATAGCCGGATGCTTGTTCGGAATCGATGTTGGCTTGCCAAACGTTTTGCTGATGCGATGCGCCGACCACCACGTTGTCAAGCTTACGGCCAGCCACGAATAATTCAACGGCGCTTACGGCCAACACATCGGGATCGACGTATTGCGTCCACGCGGAAGCAGGTGTGGCGGCACTTGCAGCGGCACTATCGCCACCGTCGCCACTAATCGCATCGATATAATCATTCCAATCGTCGAGACTAAGCGAGCGCAGATTGACGTTGGCGATCAGACCGCTGTCCGGCTGTGGCGCCGGCACATTGACGCCAATGCCGCCGCGCACCACGCGCCAGACGGCGTTCTTTTCATTGCCCTTCTGCCGCTCGTAACGTGCCGACAGGGTGGAACCCAGCGTCATGCGGATTTCCTCGGCAGCCTGCGCCCTTCCTGTTGCCGGCAAACCGACCAACTGCAACTTCAGCGGCATGGCGTCTTTGGCCGGTTTGTTAAGCGGCACAGGAAAGTTCAGCCCCAGCCCCTGCAGCGAGGATTCCACCGTGATTTCTGGATGCCCATGCTTTTTCACGAATACCGTGGCGCTGTAGCGCGTGCTGCCGTTCAGCGATTTCGCCACGCGCTGCATGGCTGGTAGCGGGTAAGCTTTGCGCACGCCATCGGCGCTGATACCGCCGGCAGCTTTGACCAAGATGTCGCCATTTCCTTGCGAGCCGCCAGAAATTTCTGCCTGCGCGCCGAGGAAATTCGCTTTCAAGGGCGGAAGGGTAAAGCCCTTCTCGCTGAATTCCAACTTGCCGCTGGCGATTTTCAGCTCCGGCATGCCATCGAACAGCACGATGTCGTTGTTATCGAACTGCAGCGCGCCCTGCACTTTGGCGTCATTGATGGACGCCAAAGGCAGATGCAATTTCAACGCCAGCTTCGCATTGCCGCTCGCCTTGGTGTCTTCAGTGAAATCGCCTATCCATTCACTCACCGGGCTGCGCGCCACATAGTCGAGGAAGCGCTGCATCGGCCCGGCGGCATTGCCATCGATGTCGAGTATCGTGCTGTGCGCCATCAAGTCCGGCACCACCGCTTTGACATTGGTGAGTTGAACACCCTTGGTAAGCGCGCTGTCGGCCCGAATCTCCATGCGAGAACGATCGAAGCGGATACTGCCCTTGATTTCTTCGGCCAGCGGCCAAAGCGGAGACTTGCCATCCTTGGCGAACAGCGTCGGATCGTAATTGATCCGACCATCGACGATGCGGCCACTGACCTGAAATTCGCCCTTCGGCCTACCATCCGGCTGCGCGACGTTAAATGGGAAGTCGCTGAGCTTGCCTTTGAGTCTAATCGACAGATTCTGCGCCTTGCCACCCAACAAGCCGTCTTGCAGCCACTTCCGCAAATGCTCCGGTGTTTGCGCCGGCAGGTAATTCGCCACTTTATCCAACGCGATTTCATTGATCTTGCCGGTCAGGTCGATCTCGCCGAAAGCGTCGCCCTGCTTTTCCTTTAGAGATATCTTGTGCGTGCCGGCGAAAGAGCCACTCACGCCTTGCTGCGCGAATTGCATCTGGTCGATTTGCAGCAACAACTGGTCATCTCGATCGAACACCCAACCGGCGCGCATGTCGAGCCGATCAAAAGCCATGATCGGCTCGCTGAAATAACCGGGCAGATTCAGTCGCAACGCCGAAGAAGCCAACGTGAAATGGCCTTCCTTGTCATTGGCGTCGATGCTGCCCGTGAGATTATCGAATCCGGGAATGCCGGGTAACGCGGCTTGCGCCGGTTGCTTGCCACGTGCCGGCTGTGCCGGGCGCGGCGCTTGCGAATTCATGCTGAGTCCGATGAATTGTCCCTTGATGCTATAGGAAACCAGATGCGGGTACGTGCCTTGCCATTGCACGGCGATGTCCTTCAATTGTCCGCGTGGCAGGAAAGACGCGAACATTTCGCGCTGGCCGGCGGCGAGCGGCAAGCGTTCGGCGAAATCAGCCAGCGTGCGCAGATCGACCACCTTGGCACGCAGCTCGATGCGTTCCGGTTGATTGCGTCGCGCCGGCAAGTAACGCTCGGTCATGGTGGTGTTCGGGAACACCAAGCCTTCGCGGGTAGCGAAGGAAAAATCGGTCAGCGCGACCGCGTGGCCGTAGGCGCCGAAAGCTGGCGCAGTCACCGGTGCGGTGATTGCGTCGCCATCGAGTTCTTCGCGCAGGGAAATGCGGCCGTTCACCCGCGTCAAGTCCATCGCCTGTAAATCCTTGCGCAGCCGGGTCGATACATCCGTCAGATGCAAATCAGCGGTGAGATCGGCAATCCGCGCGCGGTCGAAGGCCAGCCAAGCGCGCACCGCACCCTGCCCCTGCGTCAACTCGACCGGATAATCGATATACGCTTTCCATGCCGCCAGATCCGTGCCGCGCACGTCGGCATACAGCGTGCCGACCCATTGCGAGAAATCCGAAATGCGTTTGGCTAAATGTGGATGCGAAAAATCGGCGCGAATATCGAGCGGCTTGGCGAATGCGGCGGGCGGACTGGCCTTCAAGGCGAAACGATGCCGCCACCAGCCGTTACGCAAAACGAAATCGACATTCTCCAGCACCAGCTCGGGTGCGCCGCGCTTTTCGTCGAGCCAACTCAAGCGGCCGCCGTGAATCGCGATCTCGCCCTGCGACAGCACCCAGTCCAAGCCTTTACCGTCATCCGGTTTGCCGGTATCCATGTAAATGCCGCCGACATACAGCTTGCCATCGGCGTCGCGCCGGATATCGACGTCCGGCCGGTTGATTTCCAAGCGCTCCAGTTGCAGGCGCGCGCCCAGCAACGACGACCAAGCGATGGTGGCGGAAATCCGCGGCAAGCTCAGTGCCGCTTCGTTGCGCTGATCGTGCACCACCACATTGGTCAGCGTCAGCGTCGGCCGCAAGCCGCGCCAAGTAGCCTCCAACGTATCGAAACTGAGCGGGCGACCAATCGCCTGACTGGCAGCTTGGGCAATCTCTGTTTTGTAATGTTCGATCTGCGGAAGCACCCCGTAACGCAGCACGAGGAACAGCGCACAAAAAATAAAATAGACGACGACCAGCAGGCGCAGCAGGATGGTCAGTGCGTTGCGCGTGAGCAGATTGAGATCATCGTAATAATCCCGCACCGTCAGCCGAAACTGTTCAAGGCGATGACGCAGATAGACGATGGGGTGTTGTCCTGTAGTCATCAATCAAAACTGAGCAGTGGCAGGAGCAAGGCCGAGGCAGGCATCTTAGGTATGATGGTCATGTTACCGCCGCGACGATGCGGCCATCCGAGATGATACCCTGTATTGACCCATGACAGATCCCACCCTGACACCCGCCCTCGCCTCGCGTTTCTTCACCCGTTGGCTCCATGCCGAAACCGGCCGCGCCGCCTTGATCGAGCACTATATCCACATCAAGATGTCGCCGGCCGTCTTTGCCGAAATCCTGCAGATGGAAGCGGCAGCCGGCATGCCCTTGCCGCGTGCCACGCGCCGCTTGCGTAATCTGGTCATCGCCCAACTGATCGCGCGCGATCTGAGCGAACGCGCCGATCTCGATGAAGTCGTCGCCACGTCGAGTGCACTGGCCGAATGCATCGTGCAAACGCATCTCCAAGCCCTGAGCATCGAGCTGGCCGAACGCCACGGCACGCCCATCGGCCAAGAATCGGGCAAGCCGCAAGAAATGATCGTGCTCGGCATGGGCAAGCTGGGCGGGCGCGAGCTGAATGTCTCGTCCGACATCGACTTGATTTTCGTGTATCCAGAAGACGGCGAAACTGCCGCCAGCGGCGAGCAACAAGGCTTGTCCAACCACGAATTTTTCACGCGCCTCGGCAAGAAACTCATCAACGCCATCGCCGACCTCACCGAGGACGGCTTCAGCTTCCGGGTGGACATGGCGCTGCGCCCCAACGGCGCGTCCGGCCCGCTGGTAGCCAGCTTCGGCATGATCGAGGAATACCTGATGGTGCAGGGGCGCGAATGGGAACGCTATGCCTGGGTCAAGGCGCGCGCGCTGACCGGCCAGCCGGACGACATCGCCGCGCTCGACAAGATCGTCCAACCCTTCGTGTATCGGCGCTATCTCGACTTCGGCGCGATCGAAGCAATGCGCACCATGCACGCGCAAATCCGCGCCGAGGTCGTGCGTCAAGAAACCCGCCATCCGCATCGCGTGTACAACGTCAAGCTGGGGCGCGGCGGCATCCGTGAAATCGAATTTTTAGCGCAAGTGTTCCAGTTGATCCGCGGCGGGCGCGACCCCGAGTTGCGCGACCGCTCCACTCGCGAAACCCTGCGCACGCTGGCGCGCAAGCAATTGCTCGACGCCGACGTGGTCTGGCGGCTGCTGGAAATTTACAGCTTTCTGCGCGATCTAGAACACCGCCTGCAATACCTCGACGACGCCCAGACCCACGTATTGCCTGCCAACGAAGCCGACCGCCAACTCATCGCCGGCATGATGGGCTTTGCCGACGTGCCGGCGCTGCTGGCCGCGCTGGAAGAACGCTGCGCCTTCGTCGCCGCGCAATTCGACGCCATCTTCAGCGACAAAAACAGCGACGATGCCGGCGACGAATCGGGCAAGGGCACGCCCGACCTGCCCTCGCTGCTGTGCGGCAGCGAAGCGCAACAGACGGTCGGCGCGCATCTGGCCACGCTCGGCTTTGCCGAGAGCGATGCCGCCGCCCAGCGTCTGCTGGCGAGCTGGCAATCGACGCGCATACAATCTTTGAGCGAAGCCGGCCGCAACCGCGTGCTGGCACTGACCGGCGCAGCACTGCCGATGATCGCCGCTTGCCCGGACGAGCAACTGGCGACGCTCAATCGCCTGCTCGATTTCCTCGAAGCCATCGCCCGCCGCAGCGCCTACCTCGCCCTGTTGAGCGAATACCCGCACACCCTGCGCCGCGTGGTACGCATGATGCACGCCAGCCGTTGGGCCGCGCAGTACCTAACGCGCCACCCGATTCTGCTCGATGAACTGCTCGACGACCGCACCCTGACCGCCGCGCCGGACTGGGCCGCTTTCGGCGCCGAACTGCAGCGCCAGCTCGACGCCCATGCCGGCGACACCGAACACCAGATGAATATCCTGCGCGACATGCATCATGCGCAACTGATCCGCCTGCTGGCGCAGGATATCGAAGGCCAGCTGACGGTCGAGCGGCTGGCCGATCACCTGTCGGCGCTGGCCGACGTGCTGGTCGGTGCCACCGTCAAAACGGTGTGGCAATCGATTAATCAGCGCCACCGCGAGACGCCGCAATTCGCCGTGATCGCCTACGGCAAGCTGGGCGGCAAGGAACTCGGCTACGCTTCCGACCTCGACGTGATCTTCCTGTACGACGACGACGATCAGGAAGCGCCGATGCACTATGCAAAACTGGCGCAGCGCTTCATCACCTGGATGACCAGCCACACCTCGGCCGGCATCCTGTTCGATATCGACATCGCCCTGCGCCCGGACGGCGCCAGCGGCCTTCTCGTAACCAGCGTCGCGTCCTTCGAGAAATACCAGAAGGAATCCGCCTGGCTGTGGGAACACCAAGCCCTGACCCGTGCCCGCTTCTGCTCTGGCGACGCCTCCATCGGCACGAAGTTCGAAGCGATCCGCGAAACCGTGCTGCGCCAGCCGCGCGAAGAAGCGCCCTTGAAGGAAGAAGTGCTGGCGATGCGCGAAAAGATGCGTACTGCCCACCCCAACCGCAGCGGACAATTCGATCTCAAGCACGACGCCGGCGGCATGATCGACATCGAATTCATGGTGCAATACCTGGTGCTGCGCCACGCTGCGCAGTATCCGCAACTGACGGCGGATATCGGCAATATCGCGCTGCTGAAACTATGCGGCACGCTGGGCTTGATCGATGCGGAACTGGCCGGGAAAGTGGCGGATGCCTATCGCAGCTTCCGCAAGATGCAGCACCAGATCAGGCTGCAGGGGGAGGACAAGGCGAGGGTGAGTGGGGAGTGGGTGGAAAAGGAGATCGCGGCGGTGAAACAGTTGTGGAAAAAGATTTTCTATAGACTTTAAGCTAGGCATCACTAAATCTAAATTGATCAATTTTGGAGTGATTATGTTTTTCTTTCGATTGATATCTACTGTTTTTTTATCGTTGTTTTGCTCAGTAGCATTAGCTGATGTTTATTTTTCTGAAAGTACCAAGTCAATCTCTATAGAGATTAGCGGGAACATTGACCTGTGCTGAGATTTTCGGACCGAAAGTAATTTGAGAGAATAGCTCCCAAACCGAGAGGGAGCAATGAAGAAGAGCCGATACAGCGACGAACAAATCGTCCGGATTTTGCGGGAAGCCGACA
>JAFECY010000332.1 GCA_018241865.1 Pseudomonadota bacterium
AAAAAACCAATTAACCACGGCGAACACGACGGTCACGGCGTAACGAAAAACTGTATGGAATTTCCGCCGTGACCGACGTGATCGCCGTGTTCGCCGTGGTTCAAAATGCTTATTCGTTTTTGACGTCAGCCCTGTTTTTGTTTTCCACCCTACCCGCATCCCAGCTACCGCCCAATGATTGGATCAGAGCCACAGCGGTGGTCTGGCGGTCGGCTTGCGCTTGCACCAGTGCGCGTCGCGCGGACAGCGCGCTGGCTTGCACCGTCGCGACTTCGGTGTAGCTGACCTGGCCGGCCTTGTAACGATTTAGCATTTTCTGTTCGGCTTCATCGGCGGCTTGCGAAGCTTGTCGGCGCAAGGCGAGTTGCTGTTCCAGCACGCGCGCTGCCGTCAATTCATCTTCGACATTCTGGAACGCCGTCAGCACGGTTTGCCGATAACGCGCCACGGTTTGATCGTAGCCGGCTTGCGCGCCTTCCACTTTCGCGCCGGTGACGCCGGCATTGAATAGCGTTTGCACGGCAGACAGGCCGAGCGACCAGACCAGATTGGAGACGCTGAACAAATCGGCGACGCGGCTGGCGCTGGAACCGTAGGAAGCATTCAACCCTAAGCTCGGAAAGTAACCAGACTTGGCGATGCCGATTTGTTCGTTGGCGGCGGCCATGCGGCGTTCGGCGGCGGCGATGTCGGGGCGGCGTTGCAGCAGGGTCGAAGGCACGCCGACCGGCACTTCTGGCACGGTCGGTTGCCAAATCGCGGCAGGCAGAGTGAATTCGCTAGGGCTCTTGCCGATCAAAACTGCAATCGCATGTTCATACACCGTGCGTTGTCGCGCTAGGCCGAGATCGTCGGACTGCGCGTTCGCCAGTTGCGTTTCCGCCTGCAACACGTCGGTCTTGGCGGCGATGCCGGCGCTGTAGCGATTGCGCGTGATCTGCACCACGCGTTGATACGCGGCGACGGTTTCTTGCAGCAAGGCGCGTTGGGCGTCGGTCTGGCGCAGCGATAAATAATTCACGGCCAATTCGCCTTGCGCCGACAATCGTGCCGAGGCCAAATCGGCGGCGCTGGCTTGCGCGCTGGCGTTGGCGTTATCGACATTACGGCCGAGACGTCCCCAGACATCCGGCTCCCAGCTCGCGCCGATGCCGAGGCTATAGCTGTCGCCGGTGCGGAGCGCGCCACTGCCGCCATTGCGGCCGGCATTGCCGGTCAACGACACCGTCGGAAACATCGCGCCGCGTTGTTGCGCCACCAGCGCACGCGCCTGCGCGTAGGCAGCGGCAGCCGCCGCGACGTTCTGGTTCGAGACTTCTACCGCTGCCGCTAACTGGTCGAGCTGCGGGTCTTTGAACAATTGCCACCACGGCCCGCGCGCCAGCGCATCGGCTGGCGCGGCGACGACCCAGCCTTGCGCTTCCTTGTACGCGGCTGGCGTGGTGGTGTCCGGCCGTTGGTAATCGGGGCCGATCGCGCAGCCGGCGGCGCAGCAAGCCAGCATGGCGATACACAATGGTTTGTGTAGAAAAAGCGCGGTAGGAAACAGAGTCGGTCGCATGGCAGCACTCAGGAAGAAGTCGGTCGCGCTGCCGATAGATCGTCGGTTGCGCGGCTCAGGTGGCGCTCGTCTGCGCCGCGTCGGCGCAGTTTGTCGAGCAGGAGATAAACGACGGGCGTGGTCAACAGAGTCAACAACTGGCTGGCGACCAAGCCGCCGATGATGGCGATGCCGAGCGGTTGACGCAACTCGGAGCCTTCGCCGAAACCGATCGCCAGCGGCAACGCGCCGAGTGCGGCGGCCAGCGTGGTCATCAGAATTGGGCGGAAGCGCAATAGGCAGGCTTCGCGCACCGCTTGCAAGGCGCTGAGGCCGCGCGCGCGTTCGGCTTCCAGCGCGAAGTCGATGATGAGGATGGCATTTTTCTTGACGATGCCGATCAGCAAAAAGATGCCGATCAGGGCGATGATGGAAAATTCCATGTTGAACATCAGCAGCGCCAGCACCGCGCCGACGCCGGCCGAGGGCAGGGTCGAGAGCACGGTGAGCGGATGCACCAAACTTTCGTACAGTACGCCCAGTACGATGTAGATCACCACCAGCGCGGCGAGGATCAACAGCGGTTGCTGATTTTGCGAATCCTGAAAACCACGTGCTGTGCCTTGAAAACTGCCGTGCACATTGTTCGGCATGCCGATGTCGGCTTCGGCTTGACGAATCGCCGCCTGCGCATCGGACAAACTCTTGCCGGGCGCAAGATTGAAGGACACGGTGGCCGCCGGTTCTACATCCTGATGGCTGATGGAAGCGGCGGTAGAGCGATCGGCAAAACGCGCGAAGGCCGATAGCGGCGCCATCGCCGTCTGGTTGCTCAAGGCTTGGCCGCCAGACTGGTCGCGCAGCGCCGGATTGATGACGCTGGCGGCGGCCGTATTGCTGCCGGTGCTGGCGCCGGCATTGCGCGCCGGCACATACACATCTTTGAGCGATTCCGGGCTTTGCCGGTAGCGTGGATCGACTTCCATGATGACGTGATATTGGTTCAACTCGCCGTAGATGTTGGCGACTTGGCGCTGACCGAAGGCATCGTACAACGCATTATCGACATCGCGCGAAGTGATGCCCAAGCGCGCGGCGCTATCGCGATCGACTTCGACGAAAGTCTCGACGCCGTTTTCCTGCTGATCGGTATCGACGTCGGTGAGCGTCGGTTGACTCTTCATCGCCTCGGCCAAGCGGCCGGACCACAGCCGCAGATCGGCGATATTGTCGCTCTTGAGCGTGTACTGGTAAGTCGAATTGCTTTGACGCCCGCCCATGCGCAAATCTTGCACTGGATTGAGGAACAGCGTGACGCCCGTCACCTTCGCCAGTTGTGGTCGCAAGCGCGCGATCACCGCTTGGCCGCCGTCCTTGCGTTGCGAACGCGGCTTCAGACTGGCGAATAAAAAGCCGCCGCCGGCACGCGAGCCGCCGGTAAAGCCGACCACGGATTCGACTGCCGGATCGCGCTTGATAATGTCCATCAATTGTTTCAGCTTGCCCTGCATCGCTTGAAAAGAAATGCTCTGATCGGCGCGCAAGCCACCGTTGAATTGGCCGCTATCTTGCTGCGGGAAGAAGCCCTTGGGCGCGGCGGAAAATAAATAAATGTTCAAACCCACCACCGCTGCCAACACCAACATCACCAGCCAAGCGTGCGCCAGCGACCAGTCGAGGCAAATTTCATACGCGCGCAGCATGCGCTCGAAGCCATGAGCGAACCAACGGCCGATGCGGCTCGGTTTCTTTTGTGCGTGTCCCGGCTTGAGCAGCCAAGCGCACATCATCGGCGTAGTGGTGAGCGAAATGACCAGTGAGATCAACACCGCCACAGAGAGTGTCACCGCAAACTCGCGGAACAAACGCCCGACCTGCCCGCCCATGAATAACAATGGAATGAACACCGCCACCAGCGACAAGCTGATCGACAGCACGGTGAAGCCCACTTCGCGCGCGCCCAGCAGCGCGGCTTTGAAACGATCCATGCCGGCCTCGATATGACGGCTGGTGTTTTCCAGCACCACGATGGCGTCATCGACCACAAAGCCGGTCGCCAAGGTCAACGCCATCAGCGACAAATTGTTGAGCGAAAAACCGAGGAAATACATCGCGCCGAAGGTGCCGAGCAGCGATACGATGGTCGCCACTGCCGGAATCACGGTGGCGCGTGCGCTACGCAAAAAGGCACTCACCACCAGCACCACCAGCACGATGGAAATCAGCAAAGTCATTTCGATTTCGTGCAGCGAGGAGCGGATCGAACTGGTGCGGTCGGAGGCAATTTCCAACTTCACATCCTGCGGCAATAGCGCTTGCAGTTCCGGCAGCAGCGCGCGCACATTGTCCACCGTCTCGATCACGTTCGCGCCCGGCTGGCGCGTGATGAGCACGATGATCGCCGGGTCGCCGTTGAACAGGCCAAGCGTGTTGACGTTCTCGACGCCATCGACTACTTCAGCCACATCGCTCAGGCGTATCGGTGCGCCATTGCGCCACGCCACCACCAGATCACGGTAATCGGCGGCGCGCGGCCGGCCGTTGCCGGCATTGCCGCTTTGCGAATAAATCTGCAGCCGACGGTCGTCGCTCTCGATTGCGCCTTTCGGCCGATTGGCGCTGCTGGCTTGAATCGCCGCGCGCACATCTTCCATCGCCACGCCGTAGCGATTGAGCGCGAACGGCACCAGCTCGATCCGCACCGCCGGCAATGAACCGCCGCCCAGTTCGACATCGCCCACGCCCGGCACTTGCGCCAGTTTTTGCTGTACCAGATTCGAGACTTCTTCATACA
>JAFECY010000333.1 GCA_018241865.1 Pseudomonadota bacterium
GGAGCGCACCTATCTAGGTCGCTTGACGCATACCAGTGCGCTGTTTCACTTCGGCGCACATCAAACGGCGTTAACCAACACGCCGCAAATCGTGGTGATGGTGATTGGCGAATCGTCGCGCTACGACCGCTGGAGCCTCAATGGTTACAGTCGTCAAACCAATCCGCTACTGGAGAAAGAAACCAATTTAATCAGCCTGACGAATATGGTGACTGCCGTATCGGCGACACGCCTGTCGGTGCCGATACTGATGTCGCGTAAGCCGGCGACACAAAGCCTGAAAGCTGGCTTTGCAGAAAAATCTTTTCTTTCCGCCTACAAAGAAGCCGGTTTCAAAACTTACTGGCTATCGAATCAAATGTCTTTCGGCCAATTCGACACACCTATTTCTGTGTTCGCCAACGAAGCCGACGTCACGCAATTCCTTAACCTCGGCGGCTTCACCGATAACTCCAGCTTCGACGAAGTTTTGCTGGCGCCGTTGAAAATCGCCATGGCCGACCCCGCACCGAAAAAACTGATCGTGCTACACACGCTCGGCAATCATTGGAACTACAGCCACCGGCACCCAAAACAATTCGATCGTTGGCAACCTTCGCTGTTCGGCATCAGTAATCCAGTCTATACCGACATTGCGATCAAGGAGAGACTCAATAACAGCTACGACAATTCGATTCTCTACACCGATTGGTTCCTAGCGCAAGTTATTGATGCCTTGAAAGCCTCTCCCGCATTGACTTCCTTGATGTACGTGTCAGATCACGGCCAAACGCTGTACGACGGCACCTGCAATCTCGCCTTCCACGGTCACAACACGCAATTTGAATTTCATGTGCCGGCACTAGTCTGGTATTCAGATGCCTATCAACACACTTTCCCGGACAAGGTAGCGCAACTCAAGCGCAACAAACGCGCTAAGCTGGCGACCGAAAATATTTTTCATTCTCTCCTCGATATGGCCGACATCCACTATGACAGTGAGAGACTGGAATGGAGTTTTTTGAGTCGCAAGCTCCAGCCGCACAAGCGTTACGTGGATAGCTATGGCTGGACGGATTACGACAACGCCAACTTCAAGGGCGATTGTCGAGAAGTGATCGACAAGGGCAAGCCGTTAGTGCAAGAAAAATGACCGCCAAACAAAAACGGCATCGGAAATCCGATGCCGTTTTTTATGCTGCAGCAAGTCGTAAGGATCAAGCTTCGGCGTCCGGGGTCGTTCCCATGACTTCCGCCGATTCCGGTTCGGCATCTGCAGTGAAGTGCTCTGCTTGCAACAATGCCGTACGCTCTTCGGCTTCCCAGGTTTCCTTTTCCTTGCGGGCACGGTGATACGCCAGACCGGTACCGGCAGGAATCAAACGACCAACGATGACGTTTTCCTTCAAGCCGCGCAAACCATCTTTCTTGCCCATGATCGCGGCTTCGGTCAGCACGCGCGTGGTTTCTTGGAAAGATGCAGCGGAGATGAAAGAATCGGTCGATAGCGAAGCCTTGGTGATACCCAGCAGCACGTTGTCGTACGTCGCCGGAATCTTGTTTTCGCCAATGACGCGATCATTTTCGTCCAACAACTCAGAGCGCTCGACTTGCTCGCCCGGAATGTAAGACGTATCGCCGGCATCGACCACCTGCACGCGACGCAACATCTGACGCACGATCACTTCGATGTGCTTATCGTTGATCTTCACGCCTTGCAAACGATACACGTCCTGCACTTCGTCAACGATGTAACGCGCCAACGCTTCGATGCCCAACAGACGCAGGATGTCTTGCGGATCAGCCGGGCCGTCCACAATCATCTCGCCCTTGTTCACCACTTGACCGTCATGCACCAGCACCTGCTTGTCCTTCGGAATCAGGAACTCGCATTCCTTACCGTCGAGATCGGTGATGATCAAACGCTGTTTGCCCTTGGTTTCCTTGCCGAATGCCACCGTGCCGGTGACTTCCGCCAGCATGCCGGCATCTTTCGGAGAACGTGCCTCGAACAACTCGGCCACACGCGGCAAACCGCCGGTAATGTCACGGGTTTTTTGCGATTCGGTTGGAATACGCGCCAGCACTTCGCCAACGGTGACTTGCTGACCGTCTTTTACGGTAATCAGCGCGCCAACCTGGAAGCCGATCGTCACGGCATGTTCAGTGCCGGCGATCTTCACTTCCTCGCCTTTGTCGTTCAGCAGTTTCACCTGTGGACGCACAGCCTTGGTCGAAGGACCGCGACGCTTGGCGTCGATCACCACTAGGGTGGACAGCCCAGTCACTTCATCAATCTGCTTGGCAACGGTCACGCCTTCTTCGACGTTCTCGAATTTCACCGTGCCGGCGTATTCGGTAATGATCGGACGGGTCAGCGGGTCCCAGGTTGCCAGGGCGGTGCCAGCCTTGATAGCCAGACCATCCTTGACGACCAGGGTCGCGCCGTACGGCACCTTGTGACGCTCGCGCTCGCGACCATAGTCGTCGGTGATCAGCACTTCGCCGGAACGGGAAATGACGATCTGCTCGCCCTTGCCGTTGGTGACGTAACGCATGGTGGCGGTAAAGCGCACCGTGCCGTTCGACTTAGCTTCCACCGAGGATGCAACCGCTGCACGCGACGCCGCACCACCGATGTGGAAGGTACGCATGGTGAGCTGGGTGCCCGGTTCGCCGATCGACTGCGCGGCAATGACGCCGACGGCTTCGCCGGAATTGACCATGCTGCCGCGGCCGAGATCGCGACCATAGCACTTGGCGCACAGTCCGTAACGGGTTGCGCAAGTCAGCGGCGTACGAACCTTCACTTCATCGATGCCAAGGCGTTCGATTTCTTCAACTGCGTCTTCATCCAGCAGGGTGCCGGCTTCGTACAGCGTTGCTTGGGTTTCTGGATTGATGACATCGTTCGCTGCCACACGGCCGAGAATACGGTCACGCAGGGCTTCAATGACTTCGCCGCCTTCGACCAACGCCTTCATCGACGCGCCATTGGCAGTACCGCAATCGTCTTCGATCACCACCAAATCTTGCGTCACATCCACCAGACGTCGCGTCAGGTAGCCGGAGTTCGCAGTTTTCAACGCCGTATCGGCCAGACCTTTACGGGCGCCGTGAGTCGAAATGAAGTACTGCAGAACGTTCAAGCCTTCGCGGAAGTTCGCGGTAATCGGCGTTTCGATGATCGAGCCGTCCGGCTTAGCCATCAGTCCGCGCATACCGGCCAACTGACGAATCTGCGCTGCAGAACCACGCGCGCCGGAGTCGGCCATCATGTAAATCGCATTGAACGATTCTTGGGTGCCTTTGGAGCCGTCGCGCTTGACGACGTCTTCCACCTTGAGTTGTTCCATCATGGCCTTGCCGACCTCGTCACCGGCCTTGCCCCAGATATCGACCACCTTGTTGTAACGCTCGCCAGCAGTCACCAGACCGGAAGCGTATTGCTGCTCGATCTGTTTGACTTCGTGTTCAGCTTGCGAGATCAAAGTATGTTTTTGCGGCGGCACCAACATGTCATCGACGCAGATCGAAATACCGGCGCGGGTCGCCAAGCGGAAGCCCGATTGCATCAACTGGTCAGCGAACACGACCGTGGCGCGCAGGCCGCACTTGCGGAACGCAGTGCTGATGAGTTTCGAGATTTCCTTTTTCTTCAGGGCGCGATTCAGCACGGTGAACGGCAAGCCCTTCGGCAGAATTTCCGACAGAATGGCTCGGCCGACCGTGGTTTCATAACGCTTGATGGTCTTGACGAATTCGCCACTGGCGACATCCTTCGGATATTCGGTGATGCGCACGGTGATGCGGGTGGTCAGCTCGACTTCCTTATTGTCGTAAGCGCGGATCACTTCCGACACATCCGGGAACATCATGCCTTCGTTTTTACCGTTGATCTTTTCGCGGGTGGCGTAGTACAGGCCCAGCACGATATCCTGCGACGGCACGATCGACGGTTCGCCGGAAGACGGGAACATGATGTTGTTGGAAGCCAGCATCAGGGTGCGGGCTTCCATTTGCGCTTCGATCGACAGCGGCACGTGGACAGCCATCTGGTCGCCGTCGAAGTCGGCGTTGAACGCGGCGCACACCAGCGGATGCAACTGGATGGCC
>JAFECY010000334.1 GCA_018241865.1 Pseudomonadota bacterium
TGCACGGAGATTGTTGTTGTAGAAGTAGGCCATCACCAACTGCGGATAATGCACATACTGGCTGCTGACATAGTTCGTGTTCTGACCGCCTGGGCCCGACGGCCATGCGTGGCTCATGCCGCTAATCGACAGTTCGCTCGTACGGATTTTGCCGTTGCTGTCGTTCTGGTAGGTGTTGGTGCCGCCGGTCGCTACCGCATTGCTGCCTTGCTTGGTGAAGCTACCACCATAAATTTGGCGCATGGCATCCATCATCAGCGGGTTATAGGCAGGTGCCACCGTGTAATCACTGGTGCCCCATACCGCACCGGCAATCTGGCTCGAAAAGTAGCTGGAGTTGCTGCCGGCCAAATTCAAGCAATTAGTCTTGGCGTTCGCTGCGGTATAGCCGTACGGCACCAAACCGATCTGGCTGGTGGTGGTACCAGGGGTCGGACCGGCGTTGGACGCCCAGCCGGCGAAGATGTCGGGCGCGATGCAACCCAACACGATGGTTTCACCGCCGCCGGACGACAAGCCGGTCACGTACACCTGGTTCGGGTCGATGGCATATTGCGGATCATTCACGAAGCGACTGACCAAATCCAGCAGCACGTATTCATGGCCGGTGCTGCGGCTGTGGTTGGTGCGCGAATAATCCCAGCAGTGATTGTTGGAGACATTGCCGGTGGCGTTCGGCGCCAAAATCACCGCGCCGTATTGTTCGGCGGTTTCTTTCCAGTTGTAGCCATTGTCGCCATTGTTGATGACATCGCCGGACGCCGTCTGCACGCAACCGTGCAGCACCAGCACCAGCGCGCGCTTGCCGTTCGGATGCATCGGCTGACTGGAAGGCCAGTAGAAAAAGCCGGTCAGATTGCCGCCGTTGACCGAGTCGGCTGCCCAAGTTTGCTGGCTAGACCACGCGCCCGGACCGGCAGTGGCAGCTTGCGCCGCAAACGGGGTCAGAACAGCAGCGGCGATAGCGACGCTACGAATAAAGTTGGCGATTTTGGATGCCATGATGAAATGTCTCCTCGTTATTTTTTCTGTGAGTGTCGCCGCTTCTCCGGTCGCACTCTCCTGTCTAGCTTGCCTCAACTGACGACGAAAATATCGCGCCCGTGAAGCTCATTCTAATGATTTCTTCCTGCAAGGCAACTTGTTTTGAGGAAATACATGTTAAGGATTGTCAACTCCCGAACTTGGTGCAAAAACCCGGCGTAAACGGCTGCGTGCCGTCGCTTTTTCGGGAGTACGAGGGAGATAAAGAGGCGTTTTTCGCTCGTTTCAGGCTGGAACTGCCCGCCTAGAATCTAGGCGGGACTTACGCGGTTTCTTCGCGCGGCGTACGCGCCAGCAGTTGAATCACCATGTCGCGCGTCGAATGGCCGTCGAACAGCACGCCGGCAACGGCGGCGGTGATCGGCATCTCGATGCCGAGCCGTTGCGCCAGCGCGCGCACGGCCTCGGCGCAACGCACGCCTTCGGCAACGTGACCGAGTTCAGCGACGATCGCATCCAGCGACTTGCCCTCGGCCAAACCGAGGCCGACGCGACGGTTGCGCGACAAATCGCCGGTACACGTGAGGATCAAATCGCCCATGCCGGCCAGACCCATGAAAGTTTCGGCACGCGCGCCGAGGGCGACACCGAGCCGGGTGATTTCTGCCAAGCCACGCGTGATGAGTGCCGCCCGCGCATTCAAGCCAAGGCCAAGGCCATCGCTCGCGCCGGTGGCGATCGCCAAGATGTTTTTGACCGCGCCGCCCACTTCCACGCCCACCACATCGTCACTCGAATACACGCGGATCGCGCCGCCATGCACCGCCGCGACCACCCGCTCGCGCAGGGCAGCGTCGTCGGATGCCACGGCCAACGCACAAGGCAAACCTTGGGCGACTTCTTGCGCGAAGGAAGGACCGGACAGTGCCGCGCCCGGCACCGCATCGCCAAAGACTTCGCGCAGTATCTGGTGCGGCAGCAACGCACTGCCCTCCTCCAAGCCTTTGCACAGCCAGACGATATTCGGCAAGCGGCAAGACGGCAACTGCCGCAATTGCAGCAACAGAGGTCGCAGACCAGCCACCGAAGACGCAACGATCAACAAACCGTCCTTGCCAGCATGGGCGACGGAAGCGGCAAGATCGGTATCGAGTCCGAGATGATCCGGCAAGGTGAAGCCGGGCAGATAGGCGACATGCTCCCGTCGCGCCGCTGCGGCGCGCATGGCGGACGCATTGCGCCCCCACAGCACGACGGCATGCCGTTCCGCCAGAGCAATCGCCAACGCGGTTCCCCACGCGCCGGCACCGAGTATGGTGATGTTCATTGCGACGTTATCGAGTCGAGAAACAAATCAGGCGACTCAATCGCCCCAGACATCGCCAGCCTTGACGTAACCGGTCTGGCCGTCACGATGCCGCACCTTGAACCAACCCGCGACCGATGTTGGCGATTCCAAGTCCAGCAACACGCTTTTGTCGCAGGTAAAAACCGTCGCGCCGTTGTCATCCGGCGTAGCGCGCACGCGCGCGTTGGCGGCCGTCACCACCAACATCCGCCTCCCCGTCAGCGCGGCTGTTTCCACCCAAGATAGGTCGCCGTCAGCATCGCGCACCTTGATCCAGTCACCGTAACTCAGCACCACTTCGACCGGCATGCCGCGCGGTGCGACGAACACTCTGCGCCCTTTGGTTGAGGGTGCGTCGTAGAGGATGGCCGGCGCAGCGCCTATCGACTTGAACTCCAACGCATGCGCCGTCCCGCTGGCCAGTCCCAGCGCTGCAGCCAGCGCCATCATGCAGCGAATTGCCTTCATGCCAGCCCTCCCCGGTAAGCGAAAACGATCAATGCGCGGTAGCGCCGGCTTGTTCTTGCTGCTGCGCCAGCGCCTGCAAGCGCTGCTGGTAAAACACTTCAAAATTGATTTCGGCCAGATGCACCGGCGGGAAACCAGCGCGGGTGATGACGTCGGCGATGTTGGCGCGCAAATAGGGATAGACGATGTTCGGGCAACCGATGCCCAGCAGCGGATCGAGCTGCTCGGCCGGGATGTTGCGCGCCTCGAAGATGCCGCCCTGCTTGCCTTCGACCAAGAAAGCGATCTTCTCGCCGACCTTGGCGGTGACGGTGATGGTGACAGTCGATTCAAACACACCTTCGGCCAACGGCTCGGCTGCAACATCGACCGAGACTTCAATCTCCGGCGCATTTTGTTCGAGGAAGATGGCAGGAGAATTCGGCTGTTCCAGCGACAAATCTTTCAGGTAGATGCGCTGAATCTGGAATACAGGTTGTTGCTCGGCTTGGGCTTGCTGGTTTTGTTGGTCGGCCATGAA
>JAFECY010000335.1 GCA_018241865.1 Pseudomonadota bacterium
ACCAGGATTTTTCCGAAGACACCTACCGCGTGCTGACCGCAGTCGATTCGGCCTTGATGGCGATCGACGCCGCCAAGGGCGTGGAAGAGCAGACCATCAAGCTGCTCAACGTCTGTCGCATGCGCAACACGCCGATCCTGACCTTCATGAACAAAATGGATCGCGAAACCCGCGATCCGCTGGAATTGCTCGATGAAGTCGAATCGGTGCTGAAGATCGAATGTGCGCCGGTCACTTGGCCGATCGGCATGGGCAAGACTTTCCGTGGCGTGTATCACTTACTGCGCGATGAAATTCTGTTGTTCGCCGCTGGCAGCGAACGCGCCGACCAAGAATTTGAAGTGGTCAAAGGCATTGATAATCCGCGCCTGGCGGAAATGTTCCCGCTGGAAATCGAACAATTGAAAATGGAAGTCGAACTGGTGCACGGCGCTTCGCATCCATTCGATTTGCAAGCTTATCTGGCGGGCACGCAAACGCCGGTGTTTTTCGGTTCCGCCATCAATAATTTCGGTGTGCGCGAAATTCTCGACGCCTTGCTCGAATGGGCGCCGCCACCGCGTTCGCGTGACGCCACCGTGCGTGTGGTCGAGCCGGTGGAAGAACCCTTCTCCGGTTTCGTCTTCAAGATTCAAGCCAACATGGACCCGGCGCACCGTGACCGCATCGCCTTCTTGCGCGTGTGTTCCGGCCGCTTCGAGCGCGGCATGAAGGTCAAGCATCTGCGCCTGAACCGTGAAGTGAAAGTGTCGAGCGTGGTGACCTTCATGGCGTCGAGCCGCGAGCAAGTCGAGGAAGCCTACGCCGGCGACATCATCGGCTTGCCCAACCACGGCAACATGCAGATCGGCGACAGTTTTTCCGAAGGGGAAATGCTGCAGTTCACCGGCATCCCGTATTTCGCGCCGGATTTTTTCCGCTCGGTACGCATCCGCAATCCGCTCAAAATCAAGCAATTGCACAAGGGTTTGCAACAGTTGGGCGAGGAGGGCGCGGTGCAGGTTTTCAAGCCGGTGCACAGCAGCGACCTCGTGCTGGGTGCGGTCGGCGTGCTGCAGTTTGAAGTCGTCGCCAGCCGCTTGCTGAACGAATACGGCGTCGATGCAGTGTTTGAAGGCACCAGCATCAGCAGCGCGCGCTGGATCACTACCGACGACAAAAAAGCCTTGGCCGATTTCGAGCGATCGACCGCAGGCAGCAACGTCGCCTACGACGCCGCTGGCAACATGGCCTACCTTGCCACCTCCCCAGTCAACTTGCGGCACACCCAAGAACGCTGGCCGCAGATCACTTTTCACGCCACCCGCGAACACGCGGTCAAGCTGGAGTAGGCGGCAAAGCCAACATACTCGACATGCCCGGCATCGCGCTAGCCCTTGCGCGGCCGGGTTTTTCTTGGCATGGTGTAGCTTGTCATTTTGCTGCGGACTGCCATGTCGAAAAAATTCAAATTCCCCCGATTCTCCACCTTTTCCCTGCGTGATCTGCTGACCACTGTCGCACCGATCAGTCTGTTGGTGGTGCTGATTTGCGCGGTGTCCTATTGGCTCATCAAACCTGCGCCACCCAAGCGAGTGGTGCTCTCCACCGGACAGGAAAACAGCGCTTACGACGCGCTCGGCAAGCGTTATGCGAAAGCGCTGGCGCGACGCAATATCCAAGTCGTGCTCAAGCCCTCGCTCGGTTCGCAAGAAAACCTGCAACGCCTCACGCAGCCGGATTCCGACGTGGATATCGCCTTCGTGCAAAGCGGTTCGACCAAACAATCTGCAGCCGAACGCTTGGGTCTGATTTCGCTCGGTAGTTTGTTTACCGAACCAATCTGGCTGTTCTACCGCGAGAATCGGCCTCTGTCCGAATTGCGGCAACTGGCGGGCTGGAAAGTCAATGTCGGCCCCGATGGCACCGGCGTGCCGGCTTTGTTCAAAAAACTACTCTCCGTCAACGGCGTCGAACCTAACGCGCTCACGCTGGGATCGCTGGAAAACACACCCGCCACCGTTGCGCTGCTCGATGGAAAAATCGATGCGCTGGTCTTCAGTTCCGCGCCCGATGACTTGCTGATCCAAATGCTGCTGCAGACGCCCGGCATCAAGCTGTTCGACTTCAGCCAAGCCGAAGCGTATTCGCGCCGCCTGCCTTTTCTCTCGCACGTCGTGCTACCGCGCGGCATTGTCGATCTGGGACGCAATGTACCGGATCGTGATTACCATTTGATCGCGCCAACTGCGACTCTGGTCGCGCGGGAAGATTTGCATCCAGCCTTGCTGGAATTGTTCGTGCAGACGGCGTCGCGCATCCACGGCAATCCCGGCTGGTTTCAGAAGCGCGGCGAATTTCCGACCGCGAACTATACGGAAATTCCCGTCGCCGCCGCCGCCGAGCGCTACTACAAAAACGGCCCGCCTTTCCTGCAGCGCTATCTGCCGTTCTGGCTGGCCAATTTGTTCGAGCGAATGTGGCTGGTGATCGTGGCGCTAGGCGCGCTGCTGATCCCGCTAACGCGCATGCTGCCGCCGCTGTACGTCTGGAAAGTGCGCTCGCGCATCTACCGCTGGTATGGCAAGCTGCGCGCGGTCGAACACGCCATCGAATCCGTGCCGCCGCAGGAGCGGGCGGCGGTGTACCCGGAGCAGTTGCAGCGGCTGAACGAGATCGAGGAAAAGGTCAACCAGATTTCCATCCCGCTCTCGTTCGCCGAAGAACTGTATGAATTACGCAGTCATATCAACTTCGTGCGTAAGCGGATTGTGGGGGTGATGGGGACGTAACTTTTGCAAAACTAAGCCTGCCCCATTTTTGTGCATCTGACCTGACTGATTTTTTCGGACCGAACTAATCTGGAATAGCTCTGGTTAATAAATCGGTTTTCAGCTTCCTGCTAAACGCTTCTG
>JAFECY010000336.1 GCA_018241865.1 Pseudomonadota bacterium
ACAGGGGATGACGGCGGGTTGGTTATCCTGCAGAATCACGTAACACTATCTAACAATCCGGCAAGCGCACGGCATCCGAGGCGACGGGCGGACGGGCGGACAGGCGGACGATAAGGCATGGACAACTACACCATCTTCACCAAGACGGCCAAAGGTTTGAGCGAAGCGCTCGGTAAGACCAAGGCTTTGTCGCGCGAATCGCGCAAGATACTCAAGGAAGTCGATGGCAAGGTGTCGTTGGCTGAGATCATCGACAAGCTCGACGACATTGCCGAAGCCAAAATCCAGGTGGCGATGGCCAAGATGCTGGCCGACGATTTCGTCCGCGAATTCGGCACGACCGCTCCGGCCGAAGCCAAGCCGAAGACGATGGGCGACTCCATCTTTGGCAATACAACGTCGTTTTCTGCATTGGAAACCGCGCACAGCCAACTCACCATTGGCGATTTCATGCGCGCGATGGAAGCGGCTGGCGAAGGTGCGGTGGAAGGCGATGGCAGTCTCAGCTTCAAGACAATGATCGGTCAGCCGATCGCCGAGCCGGAAGTCGATACCGTACAAAAAACACGCACCGAAGAAGTCTTGCGCAAGGCGCAGGTGGCGCGCGAGCAGGCCGAGCAAGAAGCCCGACAAAAACGCGAAGTGGAAGCGCAACGCTTGCAGCAAGAACTAGCGGCGAAAGTCTCGCAAGAAACCGCGCCGCCGCAGCAGTCGGACGCCTTGGCGCGGCAAGAAGCGGCTTCGGTCGCCCGCAAAAAAGCCGAAGCCGACGCCAAAGCGCAGCAGGAAGCGGAAGCCAAAGCGCAATTGGACGCCGAGCAGCAAACGCGTCGCATTGCCCAAGAACGCGCGCGCCAGGATTCCGCCGTGTTGTCCGGCTTGACGCCGGAGCCATCCTCCACGCAGGCCGAGGTTGTGGCGCGGCAGGAAGCAGCAGCTACAGCGCGTCGTGCAGCCGAAGCCGAAGCCAAGGCGAAAAAAGAAGCCGAGCAAAAAGCCCAACGCGAAGCGCAGGAGCGCATGCGCAAGGAAGCGGCGGAGCAAGCGCGCATCCAAGCGCAACAGCAGGCAGAACAGCAAGCACGCCACGCTGAAGAGGCGCGTCGTGCGGCCGAGACCAAGGCAAAACAAGAAGCCGAAGAACAGGCACGCCGTGAAGCGGAAGCGCTGGCAAAGCAGCGTGCCGAAGAAGAAGCCATGCGCGCGGCGCAGGAGCGTGCGCTGCAATTGGCGGCGGAGCAGGCGCGTCAGGAAGCTGAAGCTAGGGCGAAGCGCGAAGCAGAAGAGGCCGCGCGCCGCGCAGCGGAAGAGCGAGCGCGCAAGGAAGCCGAGGAACAGGCGCGGCAAAAAGCTTGGGAAGCGGCGCGACTAGCCGCCGAGGCGCAAGCGAAAAAAGAGGCCGAAGCCAAAGCGAAGCGCGAAGCGGAAGAAGCCGCACGACGGGCGGCGGAAGAACAAGCGCGCATTAAAGCCGAGGAAAAAGCCCGCAAGGCCGCCGAAGAAAAAGCGCGTAAGGAAGCCGAAGCGCAGGCAAAAAAAGAAGCCAAGGAACGCGCCCGCAAGGAAGCGGAAGAGCAAGCGCGCATCAAGGCTGAAGAGAAGGCCAAGCGCGATGCCGAGGAGCAGCAGCGCAAGGAAATCGAGGCGGCGGCACGGCGCGAAGCCGAAGCCAAGGCGAAGCAGGAAGCCGAGGAACAGGCTCGTATCAAGGCTGAAGAGAAAGCCAAGCGCGATGCCGAGGAGCAGGCGCGCAAGGAAACCGAAACACGAGCCAGGCAGGAAGCCGATGAGCGCGCCCGCGCCGAGAAAGAAGAGAAAGCGCGACTGAAGGCCGAGGAAGACGCCCGCAAGGAAACCGACAAGCAAGAACAGGAAGCGCGCAAGGAAGCGGAAAAGCAAGCGAAGGATGCCGAGAAAGCGATGGCGCGAGCCGCCGCCGGTCCGCGCCTCGCGCTGCAGCCGGCCAAGCTGGTCAAACTCGGCGTGCTGGGTTTGGCGCTATTGGCGGTGGTGGGCGTGGGCTCGCTGCAATTCAAATCGTACGACGATCGCATTCCACAAGTGCAGCAAACCGCCAGTGCGCAGTTCGGCCATCCGGTGAAAATCAATAGCATGCGCCTGTCGCTGCTGCCGACGCCGACTTGGCGGCTGGAAGGCATTACCGTTGGTGATGCCGGACAGATCAACGCACAAAAACTGGAAGCGCCGGCCGGCATCGGTAGCTTGTTTGGCGGTGCGGCGACGTTCGAGTCGGTGCGCTTGGTCGAGCCGGTGGTGAATGAGGAAGGACTGGGTTGGTTGCTGTTTGGCCGTGCCGGTCAGCCGGGTTTTGGTTTGCGTCAATTCAGTGCCGTTCAAGCGACATTAAAGTCGGAGCGCATCACCTTGCCGGCTTTCGATTTGAGCGCCAGCGTCGGCGCGGATGGCAACTGGCAAAAAGCCGTGCTCGACGCCAGCGAAGGCAAGTGGCATGTCGCGCTGCAATCGAGCGGCAATATCGTGCAGGTGGAACTCAGCGCGGACACCTTCATTCCGCCCTTCGGCGGCAAGTTGGTGCTGGAAAAACTCAATGCCAGCGGCAGCCTCACGCGCGGAGAATTGGCGTTGAACGATATCAAAGCCATTGCCTACGATGGCGTCGTTGGCGGCAATGCTCGCCTCGGCTGGGCGGATGGCTGGAATCTTAGCGGCGAATTGACCGTGCGTCAGCTTGATTTAGTGAAGCTCGCGCCCGGCGTGTTTCAGAGCGGCACGGTGGACGGCAACATGAAGTACACCCTGCAGGCCGCGCAAGCCGGGCAACTGCTGGCTAGTCCGCAAGGGCGCGGCAGCTTCAGCACCGGCAGCGGCGCGCTGGCCGGCGTGGATTTGGCTGGTATGTTGCTTGGAGAAGGTGGCAATAAGACGGCATTCACCAGTTTGACCGGCGACTATGTGCTGAGCGACGGCAAGCTGCAGTTGCGCCGCATGCAGCTCGGTGCGGGCGTGCTATCTGCGTCAGGCAGTGCCGATGTCAATCTTGCCGGCGAGGGGAAATTGAGCGGTCGTTTCGCGCTCGATCTCAAAACGTCGGTGCGGCAGGCGCGCGGCAACGTTAACTTGGGTGGGACGCTGACTGCGGCGCAGTTCAGCCGTTGACGCGGCGCGCGCCGAACAAATTACGCAAATAATTTTGCATGTGGCCGAAGGCGCTCTGTCGGCCCACGCGCAATTCGACGTAGCGCCGGATCAAGGTGCGGCTGGCGGCGGTCAGGCCGGCGAATTGCAAACCGAAAGAATCGCCCAACACATGCTTGATGCGGCCCTTGACCGTGACGTGTCGGTTGATCGGCTCGGGTAAGTGAATGATGAAGGATGCCGGCAAGTCCACATGGCATCCGGCGAAGCGATGGCCGAC
>JAFECY010000337.1 GCA_018241865.1 Pseudomonadota bacterium
CGCCCAGTACCAGCGGGAACCAGCCGCCGTGGATGATCTTGAGCGTGTTGGCTGAGAACAGTACGAGATCGATCAGCAGGAAAAATCCAGTGGCGAACCAGCACAGCAGCAGGTTGTAACCCCAGCGATAGCGGATCACGAAGAAGGTCAGGATGGTGGTGGTCAGCATGGTCGCGGTCACCGCGATGCCATAGGCCGATGCCAGATTCGACGAAGAGCCGAAGCCGATCACGGCCAGCAAGACGGCGCACATCTGCAGCCAGTTCACTAACGGAATATAAATTTGCCCCATCTCACGCTCGGACGTGTAGTGCACGCGCATGCGCGGTAAAAAGTCGAGCGAGATTGCCTGTGAAGCGATCGAGAAGGTGCCGGAGATCGTCGCTTGTGAAGCAATGACGGTGGCGATAGTGGACAGCGCCACCAACGGATAGATGCTCCACGGCCCGAGTTGTTGGTAGAAAGGGTTGGACACCGCCCCCGGATTTGTCAGCAGCAGCGCGCCCTGGCCCAGATAATTGAGCGCCAATGCCGGGAAGACTGCCATGAACCACGCCAGCCGTACCGGCCGTTTGCCGAAGTGCCCCATGTCGGCATACAGCGCTTCGGCGCCGGTGAAGGCCAGCACGATGGCGCCCAGCGCGACGAAGGCGATGCCGCGATTATTGAAGGCGAAACTGAGCGCATAGAATGGATTGAGCGCGGCGAGGATAGCCGGATTGTGGATGATATTGATAAGCCCCATCCCTGCCAACACGGCGAACCAGACCAGCATGATCGGCCCAAACCATTTGCCGATGCCGGCGGTACCTTTGCGTTGTATGGAATACAGGCCAATCAGGAGGCCAACTGTGAGCGGCACCACATAGGGTTTGAAGGCGGGTGTCGCCACTTCCAAGCCTTCGAAAGCTGACAGCACGGAGATTGCCGGTGTGATGACGCCGTCGCCGAAGAACAGCGCTGCGCCGGTCAGACCGACCAACATCAATGGATAATGCCAGCGCGATTTTTCCCCTACCGACGACATCGCCAGCGCCACCAGCGCCATCACGCCGCCCTCGCCGCGGTTGTCGGCACGCAGGATCAGCGTTACATATTTGAGCGAGACGATGATCGTCAGACCCCACACGATCATCGACACCACGCCCAGCAAGTTATCTTGGGTCAGCGCTACGCCGTGTGAAGGCGAAAACACTTCCTTCATCGTGTACAGCGGACTGGTGCCGATATCGCCATAGACGATGCCGACGGCGGCCAAGGTCAGAGCGGCGACATTGCTGCGGGTATGGCTGTGCGTGGACAAACAGGGGTCCGATCGTTCGATTGCGAGAGGGGCATCTTAATACAAGGGGAGAAGGCATGCAAAAAAGAAAGCATGCAGGCTTGGCGTTTTGCATCACAGTGCAGGATGGCGACCAATTTACTTGTATTGTCGATCAGGCATGGCAATAGACGTTTGTTGGGTGCGGAGAAAAGTGGAAGGCAGCGATTCACTTGTCATGATGCGGTAATTTCTGCGCGGCAATATGGCGTTGTCTCTTCTCCACCCCTCCGAGGGAATGGATTCAGCCCGTGCCGCAAGGTGCGGGCTTTTTTTCTGATGCGCGAAACAAAAAGCCCGGTAATGACCGGGCTCGATGATTTGTAATGCTGAATTTTGTGGGGTGGCTGACGGGACTCGAACCCGCGACAACAGGAATCACAATCCTGGACTCTACCAACTGAGCTACAGCCACCACTGAAACCGTCGACGATTTACGACTCGGCAGCCCGCCATTATACGAAATTCCCCTTGCACTGGCAAATCATCATGGCTGGGCGGCATCCATCTGCAAGACTACTTCGGCGATCTCCGGCCGCAGGTGCAGCAGCCGGTCGAAGGCAGCGGCCAGCGCGGTGCGGCTGCCGGTAGTGTAGCCGCGCAAGCTACCTGCATCGCAGTCGCCGCCGCGCAAATCGTGCCGCTCCAGCAGACGCAGTAGTTGTCGCGCCACCGCTTCGCCGGTATCGACGATGGCGATGTTCTGCGAAGTGGTTTGACCGATGATCTGCTCGATCGCCGGCAACACGAAAGGATAATGGGTGCAGCCTAGCACCAGCGTGTCGGCGCCTTGCTGCAGCAGCGGCGCGACATAGGCTTGCAACAGGGCTAGGGTGGGCGCACTGTGCAATTCGCCTTTCTCGACCTGGTCGGCTAGGCCGATGCAGGCTTGCGGCAGGAAGCGCACGCCGCTGGCGGCTTCTACTTGTTCTCGTAGTGCGTTGAATTTTTCACTGCTCAACGTGCGTTGCGTTGCCAGCACGCCGACTGTTTTCGAGCGCGTAAGCGTTGCTGCCGGTTTCAATCCCGGTTCGACGCCGACCACGGGCAGATTCGGATAACGTTCACGCACTGCTTTGATCGAAGCGGCGGTAGCGGTGTTGCAGGCCACCACCAGCGCCTTCGCGCCTTGCTGCAGCAGGAATGCGGCGATGCCCAGCGAGCGGGCGACGATCACTTCTTCCGGTTTGCCGCCGTAGGGTGCGAAGCCGGAATCGGCGAAGTAGAGCAGCGATTCATCCGACGCGGCGGCGCAGATATGGCGCAGCACCGACAGTCCGCCGATGCCGGAATCGAAAACGCCGATAGGCGCGCTGCGGGCTATCGGCGTTGACGGGGTCATGGTGATGTGTGGTGGGGCGGAATCAGGCCGGATTCACCGCGATGTCGAGCAGCTTGCCGGAAGCGATTTTCGCTTGCCATTCCTGCGGGCCGGTGTTGTGCACCGAAATGCCGTTGGCATCGACCGCTACCGTTACCGGCATGTCCTTCACCTCGAACTCGTAGATCGCTTCCATGCCGAGATCGGCGAAGCCGAGCACCTTCGCGCTCTTGATCGCCTTCGACACTAGGTAAGCCGAGCCGCCGACCGCCATCAGGTAAGCCGACTTGTGCTGCTTGATCGACTCGATCGCCACCGGTCCGCGCTCGGCCTTGCCGATCATCGAAATCAGGCCGGTTTTTTCCAACATCATGTCGGTGAATTTGTCCATGCGGGTGGCGGTCGTCGGACCGGCTGGGCCGACCACTTCATCGCGCACCGGATCGACCGGGCCGACGTAATAGATCACGCGGTTGGTGAAATCAACCGGCAATTTTTCGCCCTTGGCCAGCATGTCGGCGATGCGCTTGTGCGCGGCGTCGCGGCCGGTCAGCATCTTGCCGTTCAATAGCAGGGTTTGACCCGGCTTCCACGATGCGACTTCTTCCTTGGTCAGTTTGTCGAGGTCGATGCGTTTCGATTTCTCGGTATCCGGCATCCAGTGCACGTCCGGCCAGTCGGACAGCGCCGGCGGTTCGATGTAGACCGGGCCGGAACCGTCCAGCACGAAATGCGCGTGGCGAGTGGCGGCGCAGTTCGGGATCATCGCCACCGGCTTGGAAGCGGCGTGGGTCGGGTACATGTTGATCTTCACGTCGAGCACAGTGGTCAGGCCGCCCAGACCTTGGGCGCCGATGCCGAGCGCATTGACTTTCTGGTACAGCTCGATGCGCAATTCCTCGGTCTTGTTTTGCGGGCCGCGCTGCAGCAGTTCGTACATGTCGATGTGATCCATCAGCGATTCCTTCGCCATCAGCATCGCCTTCTCGGCGGTGCCGCCGATGCCGATACCGAGCATGCCCGGCGGGCACCAGCCGGCGCCCATGAGTGGCACGGTCTTCAGCACCCAGTCGATCACCGAGTCAGATGGATTGAGCATCACGAACTTGGATTTGTTTTCCGAGCCGCCGCCTTTGGCAGCAACTTGCACGTCCACCGTGTTGCCGGGCACCAGTTCCATGTGGATTACAGCCGGGGTATTGTCCTTGGTGTTCTTGCGCTCGAACAGCGGGTCGGCGACGACGGAAGCGCGTAGTACATTGTCCGGGTTGTTGTAACCGCGGCGCACGCCTTCGTTGACCGCATCGGCGATCGAACCTTTGAAGCCATCGAAACGCACATCCATGCCGATCTTCAGAAAGACGTTGACGATGCCGGTGTCCTGGCAAATCGGGCGGCGGCCTTCGGCGCACATCTTCGAGTTGGTCAGAATTTGCGCGATGGCGTCTTTCGCCGCCGGGCTTTGCTCGGCTTGGTAGGCGCGCGCCAGATGCTGGATGTAATCCTTCGGATGGTAGTAGCTGATGTATTGCAGCGCGGCGGCGACCGATTCGATCAGGTCTTCTTGTTTAATCGTAGTCATGGTGTTTCCGGTTCAGGTCAGTGATGGTTGGCGGTTGCGTGCGGTGGATTCATCAAGCGGTCGCAATAGGCGATCGCCATGGCCGACAGCAGAAAGGTGATGTGAATGCCGGTTTGCGCCAGCAGCGTCTTGACATCGTAGGCCGCTGCGTTGATGAAGGTTTTCAGCAGATGAATCGAGGAGATGCCGATGATGGCGGTGGCTAGTTTTACCTTGAGCACGGAGGCATTCACATGCGATAGCCACTCCGGTTGATCGGGGTGGCTTTCCAGATTCATGCGCGAAACAAAAGTCTCGTAACCGCCGACGATCACCATGATGAGCAGGTTGGAAATCATCACCACGTCGATCAAGCCCAGCACCACCAGCATGATGGTGGTTTCGTTGAGCTTTTCGGGGCGCGGTGCGCCCGATACTGCCACCGCTTCGACTACATGCTGTAACGCGCCTTGGCTGCCCAAGGCGACGCTAATTAAATGCACCAGTTCGGCCCAGAAATTATAGACATAAACGCATTGCGCCAAAATCAAGCCCAGATACAGCGGCAACTGCAGCCAGCGGCTCATGAAAATCAAATTGGGCAGAGGACGAATCGAAGATCGAACGGAATGGGAAGGGTCAGGACGGAGTGCCATGCGGGTCTCAGAAATTTCGGAAAGGGTGGCTGAAAAAGCCAACATTTTACAACGTCGTCACAGACCGGGCTTGCCTAGCGTCATGCATTCTCAGCAACAGCAGCTACAATGAGGTCAAGCCTCGCGCATGGCTGTTGTATGGAGTATGGTGTCAGAACGAAGTAAGCATGCGGGTTTATTTTTTGGGCAGTCATCAACACAAAAAAGTCATCACATTCAGCAGGAGACCATCATGTCAGACATCGAAAGCCTGAAGCAGGAAAATCGTGTATTCGCGCCGCCCGCTGACTTTATCAAGAACGCCAGTATTTCCGGCATGGCGGCTTACAAGGCCATGTGCGTCGAGGCCGAAAGAGATTACGAAGGTTTCTGGGCTAGGCTCGCCCGCGAAACGCTCGAATGGAAAAAACCATTCACCAGAGTGCTCGACGAATCGAATGCGCCGTTTTACACATGGTTCGACGATGGCGAATTGAATGTCTCGTATAACTGTCTCGATCGTAATCTCGTCAATGGCAATGCCGATAAAACCGCCATCATTTTCGAGTCCGACAATGGCAATGTCACGCCGATCACCTATCGCGAACTGCACCAGCGCGTCTGCCAGTTCGCCAACGGGTTGAAATCGCTCGGCATCAAGAAAGGCGACCGCGTCATCATCTACATGCCGATGTCGGTCGAAGGCATCGTCGCCATGCAAGCTTGCGCGCGCATCGGTGCCACGCACTCGGTCGTGTTCGGCGGCTTTTCGGCAAAATCACTGCAGGAGCGCATCATCGACGCCGGCGCGGTCGCCGTCATCACAGCCGACGAGCAGGCGCGCGGCGGCAAGCATTTACCACTGAAGACGATCGTCGATGAGGCGCTCGGTTTGGGCGGCTGTGACAGCATCAAGAACGTGGTCATCTACCAGCGCACCGGCGGTGTCATCAACTTTGCCAAGGGGCGCGATGTTTGGCTGCAAGATTTGATCGACAAACAATCCAGTGAGTGCGAGCCGGAATGGGTGGGCGCGGAACATCCGTTATTCATCCTCTATACATCCGGCTCCACCGGCAAGCCGAAAGGCGTGCAGCATTCCAGCGGCGGATACCTGCTGTGGGCCGCACTCACCATGAAGTGGACGTTCGACATCAAGCCGACTGATATTTTCTGGTGTACCGCCGACATCGGCTGGGTCACGGGCCACACTTACATCACCTACGGTCCGCTGGCAGTCGGCGCGACGCAGATCGTGTTTGAAGGCGTGCCCACCTATCCGAATGCCGGTCGCTTCTGGGAAATGATCCAAAAACATCGCGCCACCATTTTTTACACCGCGCCGACCGCGATTCGTTCGCTGATTAAATTCGCCGACAGCGACGCCAACGTGCATCCGTCGCAATACGATCTCTCCAGTCTGCGCCTGCTCGGTTCGGTCGGCGAGCCGATCAACCCGGAAGCGTGGATGTGGTACTACAAAAATGTCGGCCGCGAGCAATGCCCGGTCGCCGACACTTTCTGGCAAACCGAAACCGGTGGTCACATGATTACCCCACTGCCGGGTGCGACGCCGATGGTACCGGGTTCCTGCACCTTGCCGCTGCCCGGCATCACCGCCGCCATCGTCGATGAAACAGGGCACGACTTGCCCAACGGCAGCGGCGGCATCTTGGTGGTCAAGCGCCCGTGGCCGGCGATGATCCGCACCATCTGGAACGACCCGGAGCGCTTCAAGAAGAGCTACTTCCCGGAAGAGTTCGGCGGCAAGATGTATCTCGCCGGCGACGGTGCTATTCGCAACAAAGACACCGGCTATTTCACCATCACCGGTCGCATCGACGACGTGTTGAACGTCTCCGGTCATCGCATGGGCACGATGGAAATCGAATCGGCGCTAGTGGCTAACCCCATCGTCGCCGAAGCCGCCGTGGTCGGCAAACCGGACGACACCACCGGCGAAGCAATTTGCGCCTTCGTTGTGTTGAAACGCGCGCGCCCGAGCGGCGACGAAGCCAAACAGATCGCCAAGGAATTGCGCGATTGGGTCGCCAAGGAAATCGGCCCGATCGCCAAGCCCAAGGAAATCCGCTTCGGCGACAACCTGCCCAAGACCCGTTCCGGCAAGATCATGCGCCGCCTGCTGCGCGTGCTGGCCAAGGGCGAGGAAATCACGCAGGATATTTCTACCCTAGAGAACCCGGCCATCCTAGAGCAACTCAAGCAGGCGCAGTAAGCAAGCCGTTTCGATCACTGTTCAGGATGGCTTTTTCATAGAGAGACAATGCATGTGGCAGGGATTTTCTGTTTCCTGCCCGACTTTCTTGCTATAATCTGCGGCTTCGCGCAAGCGACCAGAATCTAGGAGAGGTGGATGAGTGGTTTAAGTCGCACGCCTGGAAAGCGTGTATAGGTTCATAGCCTATCGGGGGTTCGAATCCCCCCCTCTCCGCCAGATATCTAATGAATTGGCGCCCTTTGGGGCGCTTTTTTATCGCACCCCCCATCCAGCCCCACTAAGAAGGAATGCTTGGGCGACCCGGCATCGATC
>JAFECY010000338.1 GCA_018241865.1 Pseudomonadota bacterium
CCGGCAGGCTCGCAGCCGGTTTCAGTGGCAGCCGCCGCCGGCCTTGGGCATCGGCGCATCGCGCCCGGATTCACCGGCGAAACCGGCGGCTTGCAGCCGTCGCAGATATTCGGCCCACAATTCTTCCCGCTTCTCGCCCAGTTCGCGCAGGTAAGCCCAGGTATAGATGCCGGTATTGTGGCCGTCGGAAAAATGCGGCTGGATCGCATAATTACCGACCGGATCGATGGCCGTGAGCAACACATCGCGTTTGCCGGTCTGCAGCACTTCCTGCCCATGTCCGTGACCGCGCACTTCGGCCGAGGGCGAATGCACGCGCAGGAATTCAAAGGACAGAGAATATGTCGCACCGTCGTCAAACGTCATGTCCAACATGCGTGATTGCCGATGCACAGTCAGCGCGGTCGGGGCGGACATACTCAAGCCTGCGTGCTGAAATGGCGGGCAATGGCGGCGCGCAAAGCGGGTAACAGAGCACGACGTGCTGCGATATCAGCCGGAACCGGCCAACGCTGGGTCTGCGCCCAGATTGGCGAAGGAAAATGTAAATCTTCGCGATAGCGCGGGATCACATGCCAGTGCAGATGCGGCGTCATATTGCCCAGCGCAGCGAGATTCACTTTGTCGGGCTGCATGACTTCGCGTATGGCGGCTTCGACCTTGCACACTGCCTGCATCAAGCTGCTGCGCTGCGGCGGCGTCAAATCGGTCATCTCGCTCACGTGTTCGTTCCAGATCACCCGGCAAAAGCCGGGGTAGTGCTTGTCCTCAACCAGCACCACGCGAAAATCAGCCTGACGGTATACAACCTCACCGCCATCCTGGCCACATAGTTCGCACGCCGTCTCGTTCATGGCTTACACCAGCACTCGCTCGATGCCGCCGCTGTTGGCGCGAGCGACGTATTCTGGCATCCAATTCTCACCCAACAAATGACGCGCCATCTCGATCACGATGTAGTCGGCATCGGTGTCGGCATCGTCGTTGTAGCGTTTCAAACCCATCAGGCAAGACGGGCAAGAAGTCAGGATTTTCACATCGCCAGTAAAGCCGTCTGCGCGCAATTTATCCGCACCCTTGACCATCTCCTCTTCCTTGCGGAAACGGACTTGGGTCGAAATGTCTGGGCGCGTGATCGCCAGCGAACCGGATTCGCCGCAGCAGCGTTCGTTCTTGTCGATCTTGACGTTATCGACGGTGGTAATCAGCGCATTGACCGTCTTCATCGAATCCTGCAGTTTCATCGGACTATGGCACGGCTCGTGATACATGTAGCGCGTGCCGGTAACGCCTTCCAGCTTCACGCCTTTTTCCAGCAGGTATTCGTGAATGTCGATGATGCGGCAGCCGGGGAAAATCTTTTCAAATTCATAGGTCGCCAATTGGTCGTAGCAAGTGCCGCACGATACCACCACGGTTTTGATGTCGAGGTAGTTCAGCGTATTGGCGACGCGATGGAACAAGACGCGGTTATCCGTCATCATCTTCTCGGCTTTGTCGTACTGGCCGGCACCGCGCTGCGGATAACCACAGCACAGATAACCCGGCGGCAGCACGGTTTGCACGCCGACGTGCCACAGCATGGCTTGCGTGGCCAAACCAACTTGCGAAAACAGGCGCTCTGAACCGCAGCCGGGGAAATAGAACACCGCCTCGGTATCCGCCGTGGTGGTTTTCGGATCGCGGATGATCGGCACGATCTTGTCGTCTTCAATATCTAGCAAGGCGCGCGCGGTTTTTTTCGGCAAATTGCCCGGCATCTTCTTGTTGATGAAGTGGATCACCTGTTCCTTGACCGGCGCCTTGCCCACCGTGGACGGCGGTGCCTTGGTCTGTTTCTTCGCCAACTTCTTCAGAACGCTGTGACCGAATCGCTGCGCCTTGTAGCCCCAAGCGATTGCTACGGTACGCGCGATATTGATCGTGGCAGGGTCTTTCGCATTCAGGAAAAACATCATGAATGCCGAACCGGGGTTGAAGGTTTTTTTGCCCATTTTGCGCAACAGATTGCGCATGTTCATCGACACGTCACCGAAATCGATATCGACCGGGCAAGGTGCTAAACACTTGTGACAAACGGTGCAGTGCTCGGCGACATCCTCGAACTCCGCCCAATGCTTGATCGACACGCCACGTCGGGTTTGCTCTTCGTACAGAAAAGCTTCGACCAGCAGCGAGGTCGCCAAAATTTTGTTACGCGGCGAATACAGCAAATTGGCACGCGGCACGTGCGTGGCGCACACCGGCTTGCACTTGCCGCAGCGCAGGCAATCCTTGACGCTGTTGGCGATCGCGCCGATATCGCTTTGCTGCATGATGAGCGATTCATGTCCCATCAGGCCGAAGGACGGCGTATATGCATTACGCAAATCGGCATGCACATCGGGATGGTTCAGCAGCTTGCCCTTATTGAAGCGCCCTTGTGGATCGACCCGTTCTTTGTAAGTGCGGAAATCCCGCATTTCTTCGTCGGTGAGGTATGCCAGCTTGGTGATGCCGATGCCGTGCTCACCCGAAATGACACCATCGAGCGAACGCGCCAACACCATGATGCGATCGACCGCACGATGCGCGACTTGCAACATCTCGTAATTATCCGAGTTGACCGGGATATTGGTGTGGACATTGCCGTCACCGGCATGCATGTGCAAGGCAACGAACACGCGGCCGCGCAAAACTTTTTTATGGATCGCAGTGCATTCGTCGAGGATCAACTTGTAGGCCGCACCGTTGAAAATCTGACGTAAAACAGCACGCATTTCCTGCTTCCACGACACACGCACAGTGCGGTCTTGCACCACGTGGAAAACAGTCACATCCGACTGACGCTGCAGACGTTCATCAAAAACAGCAGCCAGCTTGTCCAAGCCCAACGCAGAAAGTTCATTTTTCGCATCGCGCAGCGGCTTGTCGAGTTGCGTCAACAGATACGTCCAGCGCGCCTGCGTCGCATCGATCAATTGCAAGGCCTGATTGGCGCGGTCACCCAGCAACTCGGCATCGGAAATATCGTCGCCTTCGGCATCTTCGCTCTTGCCGACCGGCAGATCGCCCTTGGCGAAGAACGCACGCAATTCGCTCAGCAAATCCAATTTATTTTGGATCGACAACTCGATGTTGATGCGCTCGATGCCGTCGGTGTACTCGCCCATGCGGTTGAGCGGAATCACCACGTCTTCATTGATTTTGAAGGCGTTGGTGTGACGCGAAATCGCCGCGGTGCGGGCGCGATCGAGCCAAAACTTCTTACGGGTTTCCGGCGTGACCGCGACGAAACCTTCACCGACACGGGTGTTCGCCATGCGGATCACTTCCGAGGCGGCGCGCGCGACGGCATCTTCATCGTCGCCGACGATGTCGCCGAACAAGGCCATCTTCGGCAGCACGCCGCGTTTGGACTTGGTGGCGTAGCCGACCGCGCGCAGATAGCGCTCGTCGAGGTGTTCGAGGCCAGCCAGAATCGCACCACCTTTTTTGGTTTCACTGTCGAGGTAATCCTTGATCTCGACAATCGACGGAATCGCATCACGCGCCTGGCCGAAAAATTCGAGGCAGACGGTACGCGCAAATTTCGGCATCTTGTGCAAAATCCAGCGCGCCGAGGTAATCAATCCATCCGTGCCTTCCTTCTGGATGCCGGGCAAACCGGCAAGAAATTTATCGGTGACGTCCTTACCCAGACCTTCCTTGCGGAAGCGGCGGCCTTCGATTTCCAGCATCTCGGTTTTGAACGGGATGTTTTTCTTGCCGCGCTCGGACGGATGCGTCCATTCCAGCTTGAACTTCGCCACCGGCGCATCGTGGATCTTGCCGAGGTTGTGTTCGATACGCGTGACCTCTAGCCAATCGCCGTTCGGATCGACCATGCGCCAGCTTGCCAAGTTGTCGAGCGCAGTACCCCACAATACCGCTTTTTTGCCGCCGGCATTCATGGCGACATTGCCGCCGATACAGGAGGCTTCCGCCGAAGTCGGATCGACCGCGAACACGAAACCAGCCTTCTCGGCCGCATCCGAGACGCGCTTGGTAACCACGCCGGCGCCCGAGTAAATCGTCGCGTAATCGCGATCGACGCCCGGTAAACGCGTCATTTCGACCGCGCCCAGCGCTTCCAATTTTTCGGTATTGATAACCGCCGACAGCGGCGTCAACGGAATCGCGCCGCCAGTGTAACCGGTGCCGCCGCCGCGCGGGATGATGGTCAGGCCAAGTTCGATACACGCCTTGACCAAACCGGCCATCTCATCTTCGGTATCCGGCGTCAACACCACGAAAGGATATTCGACGCGCCAATCGGTGGCGTCAGTGACGTGCGAGACGCGCGACAGACCGTCGAATTTAATATTGTCTTTTTCGGTGTAGCGCCCCAACACGCGGCTAGCACGTTTACGCAAATCGTAAGTCTCGCGGAACTCGCGAGCGAAATCAGCCACGGCTTTGCGTGCGGCGTCGAGCAGCGTGCCGACATGCGCACTGCGGCGCAAAGCGCTGTCGTCGCCGTGGTCAGCGATATCGGTGGTGACGCGACGTTTATCGACTTCGGCCAAGCGATGATTCAGCGCATCGATCAACTCCTGACGACGCTTCGGATTGTCGAGCATGTCGTCTTGCAGATAAGGATTGCGACGCACCACCCAAATATCGCCCAGCACTTCGTACAGCATGCGCGCGGAACGACCGGTCTGACGCGCGCCGCGCAATTCATCGAGCAAGATCCACGCGTCCGCGCCGAGCAAGCGGATCACGATTTCGCGGTCGGAAAACGACGTGTAGTTGTAGGGGATTTCACGCAGCCGCGTGGGGCCAGCGCCGAGCGGCGCGTCGGCCAGTAATGCTTGGATTTGTGCAGGGGCGTTCATTCGAGGGAATCAATCTGACGCTAAAGGAACATTCTAACGTATTGCGGCTGGCCTAGCCCAACC
>JAFECY010000033.1 GCA_018241865.1 Pseudomonadota bacterium
GTAGCGCAAAATGGCTTTCCCGCCGATATTCCTTTCGTTCGTGAAATGGGCGTCGAATTTCTCGGCATGAATGCGGGCGAAGCGCAGATTGGCCTGACCCTGAACGAACATCACATGAACAGTTGGCAGGTGGCGCACGGCGGCGTCAGTCTGACCTTGCTCGACGTGGCGATGGCGATGGCGACTCGTTCGCTCGATGCGCGGGTGCGGGCGGGCGTCACGGTCGAGATGAAGACCAGTTTTCTGCAATCGGCCGGCAAGCCGGGCGAGCGCTTGCTGGCGAAGGGCAAGGTATGGCATCGCTCCACTACCCTGTGTTTTTGTGAGGCGGAACTGTGGAACGGCGAACGGCTGGTAGCAAAAGCGATGGGGACATTCAAGATGTTGAAGCGGCTGGATGCAGCGCCGCGCATCAAGTGAGGATGAAAGTGAGGATGAGATGACGACTTACCAGAAAATCGTACTGGCCTCGCGGCCGCAAGGGCAGGTAACACCCGACAACTTCCGGCTGGAAACGGCGGATGTGCCGCCACTACAAGACGGCCAAGTGCTGGTGCATAACCACTACCTTTCGCTCGACCCTTACATGCGCGGCCGCATGAGCGATGCCAAGAGTTACGCGCCGCCGCAAGCGCTCGGCGACACCATGGTTGGTGGTACGGTCGGCATCGTCGTCGAATCGCGTCATCCAGACTTTGCGCCAGGCGAGGCCGTGCTGGGGTCGCTCGGCTGGGCCGAGATGGGCGTGGCCGATGGCGTACAACTGCATAAAATCGATGCCGCGAAAGCGCCGATGCAAGCTTATCTCGGCGTGCTCGGCATGACCGGCGTGACGGCTTGGTATGGCTTGACGCAGATCATGCAGCCCAAGGCGGGCGATACCGTCGTCGTCTCCGCCGCCAGCGGCGCGGTCGGCGGCATCGTCGGCCAACTGGCGAAACAGCGCGGCTGCCGCGCAGTTGGCATTGCCGGCGGCCCGGACAAATGTCGCTACGTGGTGGAGGAACTGGGCTTCGATGCCTGCATCGATTACAAGGCCGGCAACTTGTTCGACGATCTCAAGGCGGCCACGCCGAACGGCATCGACAGCGTGTTCGAGAATGTCGGCGGCGAGATACTCGATGCCAGCCTAGCGCAGATGAATCCGCACGGTCGCATTGCGTTGTGCGGATTGATCGCCGGCTACAGCGGCGCGCTACCGCCGTTAAAGAACGTGCGGGTGCTGCTGACCATGCGCGTGAAGCTGGAAGGCTTCATCGTGTTCGAGCATCTGGATTGCTGGCCGCAAGCCTTGCAGGAACTAGGCGCACAACTGGCCGCCGGCAAATTGATTTACCGCGAATCGGTGGCGCAGGGACTGGTATCGGCACCGCAAGCTTTCATCGGTCTGTTGCAGGGGAAAAATCTCGGCAAGCAATTGGTGAAGTTGGTTTGATGTCGATGCACTGCCGTATTGAACTAGATGGTTGGATGATGCAGGAAGCGGGTGCGCGCAGGGTGCGCACCCTTGTTTTTCTCGAAGAACAACAAGTGCCGCCCGACATGGAGTGGGATGAATTTGATGCCGTGTCGCTGCATGCCTTGGCGCGCGCTGAGAACGGCGCGGTGATCGGCACCGGTCGGCTGCTGCCCGACGGTCACATCGGCCGCATGGCGGTGCTCAAGGCGGCGAGAGGCAAGGGCGTGGGCAGTGTCATCCTGCAAGCCTTGATGCAGGCGGCGCGGGAACGCGGCGATGCGGAAGTGGCGCTGCATGCGCAACTGCAGGCAGAACATTTCTATGCTCGCTTCGGCTTCGTGCGCGAGGGAGAAGAATTCATGGAGGCAGGCATTCCGCATATCCTCATGCGGCACGCCTTGGCCTGATTATCGCAGCGTGCGTTCGTACAGCGTCGCCGGTTCGTTGGCAGCTAATTTGACTACCGTCGATGCGCGTGTGCCGTAGCTGGGCGACTCGATGCACACTGCCGACAACAATCGTTCTAATTCGATGCCGATTCCGGTTTCGGGCAGGCGGCAATCGGATGCGCGGGTGGTGTCGAGCAGCATCTCGAAATAAGCATCTTCCGGCGCGCATTGACAGAGCAAACTGGCGAACTGCGCCTTGGTGCGCACCACCTTGGGCCAGCAAGAATCGAGGCCGGCGTTGGATAGACCGTACAGGCCGGGCGGCAAGGGTTTGCCGTTGCGCTCGTCGTCTGGAGATTTGTTGGAAAACCAGATCAATTGCTCGCGGTCGCCGAGCAGCAAGTTGAAGCCGTTGTAATGATCGGCACGTTCTGTGATGCGCTCGATGTATTCCTGCGGCCCAGTTGCGCCAGCGAGGAAATCGGATACCAAACGGCCGCGTGATGGCGCATCGTTTTTTGTTTCGGACGGGGCGCGCACATTGGTGATGGCAGCGAAGCGGCCGTCGCGCGTGATGCCCATCCAAGTGCCGCCGTCACGCAGATCGCGGCCGGCGTATACGTCTGGATGATCGTCCCACCAGCCGGCTGGCGCGGCTGGTCGCTCGTAATATTCGTCACGATTGCCGGCCGCAATCAGCGGCAGGGCAGGGACGACTTGCCAGGCAAAGACGATCAGGCACATGACATGTTCACAAAATATTCGGCATGGCGTTCGCCGTCGATCAAGTGCGCTAGATTGGCGTCGGCGACGGCTTGTGCCAGTATCGCACCAAACCCCTCAGGCGTGCTGGCGTAGGTTTCCATCCAAGTATGCCGACCATCTTTTTCCTCGGGACGGCGTTGCAGTGTGGCGGTAATGTTGTGGCGTTCGGCCAAAGTTTGCTGCATGCCACAAACGCGCGATTGCAATTCATCCGCCAATTCGGGATGCGCCCGGTAATAGACATACAGATGCATGCTCATGCGGTGTCCTCTGGTAGGGCGTAGGGAAGCGACGTGATACGCAATGCCGGGCCGTCGGTCGCGCCGAGATGGAGGCTGCCTTCTTCCAGTGCTGCCGTTTTTAATTCGGCCAGCAAAGCGTGCTGATGCGCCGCCACAGCTTCGGCGTTGACGACCATGCCGCAGGGCTGTGCAGGGTCGGCGCTGGAGAAAATTTCCATGCCGGCGCGTGCTGTGTCGGCCTCCACGTCCGCTCGCATCATGCGGCGTTTGAGCTTGCCGAGGTACTGACTGCGCGCGACGATTTCTTGGCCGGGGTA
>JAFECY010000034.1 GCA_018241865.1 Pseudomonadota bacterium
CGAAGTGCCAGATTAGGAAACAGGAAAGCGCGCCGGTCAGCAATTCAATCGCCGGATAGCGGATCGAAATGGCTGCTTGGCAGCCGCGGCATTTGCCGCGTAGAACCAGATAACTGAGGACGGGGATATTTTCCAGCGCCGTGATTTTGTGGCCGCAATGTGGGCAGCGCGAACGCGGTAGTACGAGGTTATAGCGATCCTGATGCGGCAAGGGTTGACCGCTTTCGCTGGCGACGTAATTGTCGGATTCCCGCTGCATCATCTTCGGCAAGCGGTGAATCACGACATTGAGAAAACTGCCGATCATTAAGCCAAAAATGCCGGCGATTGCGGCGACCAGAGCGTTGCCTGGCGCCGCGAACAGGAGTGTATCCAGCATCAGACCACGGAACCCAGCTTGAAGATAGGCAGATACATGGCGACCACCAAGCCGCCGATAATGACGCCCAGAATCGCCATAATCATCGGCTCCATCAGGCTTGACAGGGAATCGACGGCTTCGTCAACCTCGGCTTCATAGAAGTCGGCAACCTTACCCAGCATCGAGTCGAGCGCACCGGATTCTTCACCAATAGCCACCATCTGCGTCACCATACTGGGGAAGACGTTTGCGTTGACCATGGAAACTGTCAAACTGGTACCGGTGCTGACTTCGGCTTGGATTTTTTTTGTGGCATCTAAATAGACGGCATTGCCGGAAGCACCGCCGACCGAATCCAGCGATTCCACCAGAGGGACACCGGCGGCAAACATGGTGGCCAGCGTACGAGTCCAGCGCGCGACGGTTGCCTTGCGAATGACCTCCCCGAAGATCGGCAATTTCAATAGTAGGCGATCCATGGTGCGCTGCATGTTGAGCGATCGCCGCCATGTCTGGAAGAAGAGGTAGAGCGCGGCAAAAATACCGCCGAAAATCAGATACCACCATTTGACGAAGAAATCGGAAATCGCCATCACGATCAAAGTGGGCGCAGGCAGATCGGCGCCAAAACTCGTGAATACGCTTTTGAATGCCGGAACCACCCAAATCATGATGACGGCGGTCACGACGAAGGCAACCACCAGAACGGCAATCGGGTAAAACAGCGCCGATTTGATCTTGCCCTTGATCGCCATGGTTTTTTCTTTGTAGGTCGCTAGGCGGTTCAACAAGTCTTCCAGAATACCGGCTTGCTCGCCGGCACCGACCAAGTTGCAGAACAAGGCATCGAAATACAGCGGATATTTGCGGAAAGCTTGGTTCAAACTGGTGCCGGTTTCCACGTCGGCGCGGATATCCATCAGTAGCTTGGAGACAGACGGGTTGGCATGCCCCTTGGCGACGATTTCAAAAGATTGCAGCAGCGGCACGCCGGCTTTCATCATAGTGGCCAACTGGCGGGTGAACAGGGTGATGTCTTTGTCGGTGATTTTCCGACCACCACTGAATTTTCTTTTCTTGACCTTGGTTACCAAGATGCCTTGGCGTCTCAGTGTGGCGTTGACCACCGATTCGCCATTGGCGCGCATTTCACCCTGAACCGGTTTGCCTTGGCGATCCTTGCCTTCCCAAGAAAAAATTGCATCTCCAGTCGGAGCTTTTGCAGCGGGGCGAGCGGCAGTTGCCATAGTTTTCTCCTCGTATTATTCGTTGGTGCAGCCTAGAACTTCTTCCAAGCTGGTGAGGCCTTGTCTGACTTTTACCAGTCCGGCTTCTCGTAAGGTTCGGATGCCATCGGCACGCGATTGCGCCTCGATTTCGAGGGCGGTGCCGTGAGCAAGAATGATGCGTTCGATTTCTTCGGAAATCGGCATGACCTGATAAATACCGACCCGACCTTTGTAACCACTGCCACCACAACGCTCGCAACCAACTGGCTTATAGGGCTGCCAACCATCCAGTTCTTCTTCCTTGAAGCCGGCTTCCAGCAAGTTTTCTTCCGGGATGGTGGTCGGTTGTTTACAAGTGCACAGGCGGCGCGCGAGGCGCTGGCCGGTAATCAGGATCACTGACGAGGCGATATTGAACGGTGCCACGCCCATGTTCATCAGGCGGGTCAATGTTGCGGGGGCATCGTTGGTGTGTAGTGTGGAGAACACCATGTGGCCGGTTTGCGCTGCCTTGATGGCGATATCGGCGGTTTCCAGATCGCGGATCTCGCCGACCATGATGATGTCTGGATCTTGGCGCAAGAAAGCTTTTAGCGCCACCGGGAACGTCAGTCCGGCACGGTCATTGATGTTGACCTGGTTGACGCCGGGCAGGTTGATCTCTGCCGGATCTTCGGCTGTGGAGATGTTGATGCCGGGTTTGTTCAGAATGTTCAGGCAGGTGTACAGCGACACGGTTTTGCCGGAGCCGGTCGGGCCGGTTACCAACACCATGCCATACGGTCGTTCGATAGCGGCGAGCAGATTTTCCTTCTGGTCTGGATCGTAGCCCAGTGCGTCGATGCCCAGCGTCGCTGAGGAGGGATCGAGAATACGCATCACGATTTTTTCGCCGAACAGCGTGGGCAAGGTGCTGACGCGGAAGTCGATCGCCTTGGTCTTGGATAGCACCAGCTTCATGCGGCCATCCTGCGGCACCCGCTTTTCCGAAATATCGAGTTTGGAAATTACCTTGATGCGTGACGCCAGTTTTTCTTTGATTGCCAATGGCGGTTGGGCGACTTCTCTTAGTACACCATCGACACGTAAACGGATTCGGTAAAACTTCTCAAACGGCTCGAAATGCAAATCAGATGCGCCTGCGTTGATGGCATCGATCAGGACTTTCTGCAAAAACCGGACGACCGGCGCATCGTCGATTTCAACTGTGGGGCCTTGATCGGTCGCCGCCTGAGTATCGACATCGGCAAAATCCATGTCGAGATCGTCGCCGATCATTTCGGTCAGGTTTTGCTGGGCGCTTTGGCCGAATTTTTCGATCAGCTGCAGTAGAGTCGGGTGTTCGACGATGACTGGCTCGACGATCAATTCAGTTTGGAACTTGATCTGCTCTAGCGCCTGTACATTAGTTGGATCCGAGATTGCTACCGTCAATTTGTTGCCGCGCTTGGCCAGCGCAAGCACGCGCTGACTTTGCATCAGTTTGGCGTCGATGACGTTTTCCGGTTGGAAGCGCAAGTTGAATACGCTGATATCCAACACCGAATAACCGAAAGTTTCGGCGCACAGGATGGCGAGCGAACGGGCGTCGATGTTGCCGCTTTGTAGCAAGGCGTCGATGAAGGGGATTTTTTCGGCGGCGACTTTTTTGCTCAAGGTCTCGGCTTGCTGAGCGGTCAGCCGCCCAGCTTGCACTAGCACCCGAGCGAGACCCGAGACCGTTGTAGTTGAAGCCGACGAGGGAAGAACTGCCGCCATAAGTGTATGAGCCGGAGAGCCGGGAAAAACATCCAAGTAGCGTTAGATAATGCCTATAGGCATCTGATTTGTAAAGGTATTTGACTTTTTGCCAAGTCTTTCAGTGGGGTGAACGACACATTCCCGGTTCAGGCTTTCCCCTCGGCGGGTTTGTGCGAAATCAGCCGTACTACCTTGATCGCCTGATTTTGGACTTGGATGATTTCCATGATGCAATCGTTGATCTTGAAGCTGGTTCCCGCTTCGGGGATATCCTGCAGGAATTCTAGGATCAAGCCGTTCAGGGTCTTGGGGCCGTCGAGCGGGAAGTCCAGTTGCAGTTGCCGGTTGATGTCGCGTAGGGCGGTGGCGCCTTCCAGCAGGCATTCACCATTGATGTCCCAGTCGAAGGATTCGGCGCGCGCCGCGCCCGGCATCGAGGTAGTGAATTCGCCAATCATTTCTTCGATGATGTCATCCAGCGTCACCAACCCTTGGACTTCACCATACTCATCGACCACGATGCCCAACCGTTCGTGATTTTCTTGGAAATATTGCAGTTGCTTCAGCACATCCGTTTCCGCCGGAATGAAATAAGGCTGCATCAACAGGGCGCGGAAATGCTCGACCGTCAATTCTTCTTCCTGATTGAGCAGGCCGACTGCCTTGCGCACGTGCAGGATGCCGGCGATGTGATTGATCTCACCTTCATAGACCGGCAGCTTGTTGTGATAGCAGGTTGCCAGTTGGTGCTTGATTTCCGCCACCGGGACGGCAAGGTTGAGCGCCTCGATTTGCGCGCGCGGCGTCATCACGTCTTCCACCGAAATTTTTTCCAGATCGAATAGATTGAGCAAAATGCTTTGGTGCTTTTGCTGAATGTAATGGCTGCCTTCCAGCACCAAGCTACGCAATTCTTCCTGCGACAGACGTTGCTCTTGGGAGTGTCCCCCGGTTTTGATGCGTAACAATTTCAGCAAGCCGGCGACGAACAAATTGACGAACCAGATGATCGGCTTGGCGAGCGCCATCAAAGGTTTCAGGACCACGCTGGTCGGCATGGCGATCCGTTCCGGGTAGGTGGCGCCGATCACCTTGGGCGAGATTTCGGAAAATACGATCAGCAGGAAAGCGACCGTCGCCGTAGCCAGCGTGATGACGGTTTCGTCATTGCCGAACAGGGAAATCGCAATCGCCGTCACCAGCGCCGTTACTAGGGCATTGATGAGAGTGTTGGCGATCAGAACCAGCGATAGCAGTTTATCGGTACGCTCTAGCAGCCAGACTGTGGTGGCGGCCAACTTACTGCCGCGCTTGGCGAGGTGGCGCAGCCGATGCTTGTTGGCCGCCATCAGGGCGGTTTCGGTCATCGAAAAAAATGCTGAACATAGAATCAGCAGGGCAAGGATCAGGAGTTGTACCCAGAATGGAACAGAAGCCACGGTGTCGGCACGGGGAAGTTGATATGCGCCTCATTATAGGGGCTGAGGGCTGGACAAGGCAGTATTCGGCCATGACGACAAACATGCGCCCGGCATCCTGACTGCTTTATCATTACGGCTGCAATTCCGAAATAAAGGTTACAACACATGATTTTCGTCACTGGCGGCGCCGGCTTTATCGGCAGTAATTTCGTTCTCGATTGGCTGGCGCAGTCGGATGAGCCCGTCCTCAATCTCGATAAATTGACCTATGCCGGTAATCTGCACAATCTTGCCGGCCTGAGCGGCGATGCGCGCCACCATTTCGTGCAGGGCGACATCGGCGACAGCGATTTGCTGGCCGCGCTGTTGCGCGACCATCGGCCACGCGCCATTCTGAACTTCGCCGCCGAGAGCCATGTCGATCGTTCGATCCACGGCCCGGAAGACTTCATCCAGACCAATATCGTCGGCACTTTCCGGCTGTTGGAGGCAGTGCGGGCCTATTGGAACCAACTCGAAGGCAAGGCGAAAACGGATTTCCGCTTTCTGCATGTTTCCACTGATGAGGTATACGGCTCGCTGGCAAAGGACGATCCGGCCTTCGCCGAAACGCATCGCTATGAACCCAATAGCCCCTACTCGGCCAGCAAGGCCGCCAGCGACCACTTGGTGCGCGCCTATCATCACACTTATGGCTTGCCGGTATTGACCACCAATTGCTCCAACAATTACGGCCCCTACCATTTCCCCGAGAAGCTGATTCCGCTGATGATCGTCAACGCGCTGGCCGGCAAGCCGCTGCCGGTGTATGGCGACGGCCAGCAGATCCGCGACTGGCTGTATGTGCAAGACCATTGCAGTGCCATCCGCCGTGTGCTGGAAGCGGGGCAGTTGGGCGAGACTTACAACATCGGCGGCTGGAATGAAAAGCCCAACATCGAGATCGTGCAGACCGTGTGTGCCTTGCTTGATGCGTTGCGTCCGCGTGCCGATGGCAACAGCTACCGCGAACAAATCACCTATCTCAGCGACCGTCCCGGCCACGACCGCCGCTACGCCATCGACGCCGGCAAGATCGAACGCGAACTCGGCTGGAAACCGGCCGAGACCTTCGAGACCGGCATTCGCAAGACCGTGCAGTGGTATCTGAATAATCCGGCATGGGTCGAAGGCGTGCAAAGCGGCGCATACCGCGACTGGGTGCAGACCAACTACGCCGGGCGCGCGCAATGAGTCTGCCGCTCATCCTCTTGTTCGGCAAGAACGGCCAAGTCGGCTGGGAACTGCAGCGCAGCCTCGCGCCGCTGGGCCGGCTGGTCGCGCTCGACCGACATAACAGCGACGATGGCAGCGATTATTGTGGCGACCTGAACGATGCGGCCGGACTGGCCGCCACCGTCGAGGCGCTGCGTCCCACCGTCATCGTCAATGCCGCCGCTTACACCGCGGTGGATAAAGCCGAAAGCGAACCCGAGCTGGCGCGCAGCATCAACGCGCGCGCGCCTAGTGTGCTGGCCGAGGCGGCGCAGCGCTGTGGCGCTTGGTTAGTGCATTACTCGACCGATTATGTGTTCGATGGCAGTGGCGAGCAAGCGTGGCGCGAAACCGATGTGCCCGCACCGCTCGGCGTCTATGGCCAGACCAAGCTGGCAGGCGAGCAAGCCATCATCCGAGCATGCACCAAGCATCTGATCTTCCGTACCAGTTGGGTGTATGCGGCGCGCGGCGGTAATTTCGCCAAGACCATGTTGCGGTTGGCGGCAGAACGCGAACGCTTGAGTGTGATCGACGATCAGTTCGGCGCGCCTACCGGAGCCGAACTGTTGGCAGATGTGACCGCGCATGCCATTCGCAGCGTGTTGCGGCAGCCGGAACAGGCCGGCCTGTATCATCTCGCCGCCGGTGGTGAAGTATCGTGGCATGGCTACGCTGATTTCGTCATCGAGCATGCGCGTCAGGCGGGCCATGCAATGAAAGTGCAAAGCATCGATCCGATTCCCAGCAGTGCCTACCCCACGCCGGCCAAGCGGCCGCACAATTCGCGGCTGGACACGCGCAAGCTGCAAGCCGCGTTCGGGCTCGGCCTGCCCGACTGGCGGCAAGGCGTGGCGCGCATGCTGCATGAAATTCTTTGAAAGTGTATCCATGACCCAACGCAAAGGCATCATCCTCGCCGGCGGTTCCGGCACCCGGCTGCATCCGGCCACGCTATCCATCAGCAAGCAACTGCTGCCGGTGTACGACAAGCCGATGGTGTATTACCCCTTGAGCACGCTGATGCTGGCCGGCATGCGCGACATCCTCATCATCAGCACACCGCAGGACACGCCGCGCTTCACGCAATTGCTGGGCGACGGTTCGCAATGGGGACTCAACTTGCAATACGCGGTGCAGCCCAGCCCGGACGGCCTAGCGCAAGCCTTCATCATCGGCGAGCAATTCGTCGGCAACAATCCGAGCGCGCTGGTCCTGGGCGACAACATCTTCCACGGTCACGACATGACCACCCTGCTGGCCAACGCCGATGCGCAACAGTATGGCGCGACCGTGTTCGCCTATCACGTGCGCGACCCGGAACGCTATGGCGTGGTGGCCTTCGATGCGCAAGGCAAGGCCAGCAGCATCGAAGAAAAGCCGCAGCAGCCGAAGAGCAATTACGCCGTCACCGGCCTGTATTTTTACGACAAGCAGGTGGTGGATATCGCCAAGAACATCAAGCCCAGCGCCCGCGGCGAGCTGGAGATCACCGAAGTGAATCAGGTTTACCTCGATCGCGGCTGCCTGAATGTGCAAATCATGCAGCGCGGCTTTGCTTGGCTCGATACCGGCACCCACGAAAGTCTGCTCGACGCCAGCATGTTCATCGCCACCCTCGAACAGCGGCAAGGCTTGAAGGTCGCCTGCCCGGAAGAAATCGCCTGGCGCAATGGCTTCATCAGCGCCGAACAACTGGAAAAACTGGCGCAGCCGCTCTTGAAAAACGGCTATGGTCAGTATCTGAAAAGCCTGTTGAAGGAAGCATCGCCGAAATGAAAGTCACGCCTTCCGTATTGCCCGAAGTCCTGATCCTGGAGCCGCGCATTTTTTCCGACGAGCGCGGCTGGTTCATGGAAAGCTACAACCAGCGCGTGTTCGACAAGGCGGTCGGCCAGCCGGTAAGCTTCGTGCAAGACAACCACAGCCTCAGCAAGCGCGGCGTGCTGCGCGGTTTGCACTATCAATTGCCGCCGTATGCGCAAGGCAAGCTGGTGCGCGTGATCCAGGGCAGCGTGTGGGATGTCGCGGTCGATGTCCGCAAATCCTCGCCGCGTTGCGGCCAGTGGTTCGGCATCGAACTGAGCGCAGAAAATCAGCGCCAGTTGTGGATACCGCCCGGTTTTGCCCACGGTTTTTTGACGCTGAGCGAGACGGCGGAATTTCTCTACAAAACCACGGCGTTGTACGACAAGACATCCGAGGCGGCGATTGTTTGGAACGATCCGCAATTGCAGATCGCTTGGCCGCAGATTGCCGGTGTGGATGTCGCGTTGGCGGAGAAGGATGCGACCGCGCCTTTATTGCAGGATGCGGTGCTGTTCGCCTGAAATCTCTAACTCGGTGGTTGGAACCACAACTGCTTTTGCTGCAAGGGTGTTTCCGCCGGCAGCAGCGGATTGTTCAAGCGAATCACGGTTCGGTTGCCGAGATTGGCCTTGCGGATGAATTCGCCATAGTAGGTCTGGAATAACTGATCGAAACTGCCGTCGCGGATGGCGGTGCGTAAGCCGGTTTCGATGGTGCGCGCCAGCACTTTGTTCTGTTTGTTGACGAAGAAATAGGCCGCCGCAGGGTAGTAGAGCAGGATGCTCGGCTCCACCACCAGATTGCGATCCGGCCGCGCTTTCAGTTCATCCCAGATTTCCGTGATCGAGCGCGGAAAATAATCAAAGCGCTCCGCCTCCAGCATGCTGAACAAATTTTCATACACTGTCGCGCCATACACGAGCAGGTCGTTGGCGCGCAGGATTTCGGTATCAGGCCAGAAGCTGCCCTGACCGGCTTCAAACTGACGCAATTGTTCCAGCGTGTGCACTTGCGCGAATTGCGCCAGCTTGTCCGGGCGGACTAGGAATACGCGATAGCCGATCAATCCCTTGTCGATGGGAATGCGGATGGGAAGCAAGTGCTGCTCGCGTTCGCGCGATGTCATCGACCACACCACATCGACATCCAGCCCTTTTTCCAGTTGCGTCAGCATGCGCCCTTGTTCCATGCCGAATTTGCTGGGGCGCATTTGGTAGGGCACGCCGGATTTGTCGAGTGCGAGTTTGAGCAGACTGATCTGGAAATCATAACGCGCGTCGCGCACGGAGGGGCGATCAGGATGAACCACCACCAAGGGCTGCGCCGCTAGCGTGGGCAAAGCGACGAACAGCAGGGCGCTGAAGACAATGCTGAAGAAAGCGCGTAGGCGAAACATCATGGCTATGGTCTCGAGTTGGCGTGAGTGGATTATACCCGTCTCCCCATCGGGGGAAACGGACGTGAGCGGACGTGAACGGACGTGATTTACGTCAGATACGGCTGCAGCAGAGTCAGCGTGCGCGTTGTTGCGCCCCGATGTTGTTCAGCGAATGCCTTGGCCTTTGCGCCCATCACGATGCGCTCGACATCGGCTTGCAGCAGGTGTTGTGCGGTTTGCAGCAACGCAGAGGCATCGTGAATGCGTAAGGCCACGCCAGCGTGGACAGCGTCGTCGCTCACCGTGGCGAAGTTAAAGGTATGCGGCCCGAGCAATACCGGCTTGCCGACGGCGCAGGCCTCGATCAAATTTTGCCCACCCAGCGGCAGCAGACTGCCGCCGATGAAGGCGACATCGCAGGCGGCGTAGTAGGCGTACATTTCGCCCATGCTATCGCCGAGTAATACGCGCACTTCCGGGTCGATCCAGTCGTCGCCCAATTCCGAGCGGCGACACAGCACCAAGTTGCGCAGTGCGATCATGCGCGCGACTTCGCTGAAGCGCTGCGGATGGCGTGGCACGATGACCAGCAATGCATTGCCAAACTTGGTTTTTTCCAGCGCGTCGAGGATCAATGCTTCTTCGCCTTCACGGGTACTGGCGCACAGCAGCACCGATCGTTCGCCGATCTGGGCGCGCAGTGCTGCGCCCTTGTCGAGCATGTCTTGCGGCGGAGTGATATCGAATTTGATGCTGCCGGTGACTTGTACCGTAGGTGCGCCGAACTGACGTAGGCGCGCGGCATCGGCTTCGGTTTGTGCGCCGATGCAGGCGATGCCGCGCGCGACTTCGGTCATCAAGCGTCCAAACCGGCGGCCTTTTGCCAGCGAGCGTTCGGATAAGCGCGCATTGAGCAGCACGACCGGCACCTTGAATTTGCCGCACTGGGCGATGACGTTCGGCCAGACTTCGGTTTCCATCAGCAGGCAGAGTTGCGGCTGGAAATGACGCAGGAAGCGCGCGATCAGGAAGCCGAGGTCATAGGGCAGATAGCACTGCTGCACGCGCGCTCCGTGATGGCTGAACAAGGCTTGCCCGGTGGCGCGGCCGGTCACGGTCATGTGGGTCAACAGGATGGCGCAATCCGGGTACTGTGCCAGCAATGCGGTAATCAAAGGTTCGGCCGCACGCGTTTCGCCGACCGATACCGCATGCAGCCAGAGCAGGCGGTGTTTGCGATCGATCGCATGTTGCCCGTAGTTGCCGAAGCGCTCGCCGATGTGCTGACGATAACCCGGCTCTTTGCGGCCGCGCCACCACAGCCGCAGCAGCGCCAGCGGCAGGATCAGGATCCACAACAGGGAATACAGCAGGCGCATCAAATCAGGGCGCGACCGGTCAAGCGCGACAAGATGGCCAGCGGACTGGCGTCGGGATGGTATTGACGTGCCACCGGCAGATGGAAAGTCTGTTCCATCATGTACTGCCCCGACATCACGGCATGCGAAGTCTGGTCGGAAAAACAGACCCAACACGAACCGGGAGGAAAGGGCATGGTGACTTGCGGCGATGTGCGCTGGTAGTCCATGTCGGCCTTCATGCCGTCATGGAGTTGCAGCATCAGATGATCGTATTCGCTGCGCAGCGATTTGGTGATATGCAGCGCGTTCAGAGACTTGGCTTGCCAGCGCGAATACGATTTAACGCGCGGTAAAAAACGGGCGGCGACATCGGCAAAAGGTTCGCCGACACGCCAGACGCGCGGCGCATCATGCGGATTGAGATTGGTGAACACGCGCAGGATGCGTTCGCCGTAATTCGGCCGCGAAGGAAAGGCATCGACATGCAAACGCTTGTCGTCGGCACGCCAAGATTGGCTGCGGGTTTCCACTTGCATCGGCCGGTAACTGGTCGGTGCCAGCCGCAGCGCATCGGTATAGGCCGGCAGTAGCGAATGGATCAGAGTTTGCGATTGGTTGCGGAAGCGCTGGATCATGGCGGCCAGCGCCGCCTGCGTTTGTGCGTCACCGGCCGCACCTTTCAATTTGCCATTGGCGTCGAGGCTGATGTTGCGTGATGTTGGGTCGAGCACATCGGGGCGCAGAAATGTCATTTCTTCCGGCTTCAATAGAAAGGCAAGTCGCGGGAAGAACAGCACCTTGCCGGCTTCGAGTGCGGCGATCCATTCTTCATTGACGACGCCGATTTGCCAAGCAAGCGCTAGGATTTCAAGGATTTGATGTTCCATGGCCGATATTATGCCCGGTTCGTCTGGTTCGGAACATGCTCGACCGATCCCAGCAGAGTGGTAATAGCCTGTCTGACCTCGGCCACGCTCGGCGGCTGGCCGGTATCGCCCAGATTGATGATGGTCGGCGACCAGTTGCCCTCGGTTTTCCAGCGCGGCGAATCGCAATACAGTTCGATGGTCGGCCGACAGAAAGCAGCGGCGATGTGGGTCAAGCCGGTATCGACGCCGATGGCCAGCGTCGCGCGTTGCGCCAGCAGCACGGCGTCCATCATGCCGAGTTTGGGCAGCACGCTGGCGTTCGGCATGTGCGCCGCCAATTGCTGCGCCGTTTGTTTTTCCGCTACGCTCCCCCAAGGCAGCAGGATGGGCATGTCGCGCGCCGCCAGAGTGTTGGCAATCGCACGCCAGTTGTCTTGCGGCCATTGCTTGGCGGCGCGCGCGGTGGCGTGGAAAAACACCGCATACGGTTCCGCCGGCAGCCAATCGCGGCTGGCTTGCTGCAAGTTTGCGGGAAGCTGCAAATTGAAATCGGCGGGCGTGTCGATGGCGTAGCCGAACGCGGCCGCCGCCACCATGCGCGCGCGCTGCACGGCATGGGTATGTACGCCGACCGGCACGCTCTGCGTATGAAAGAGGCGTGAAATAGGTTCGTAGCCGGAGCCTTCGGTGGCATTCGCCAGACCGACTCGCTTGCCGCCGGACTTGATGCGCGCCATCCGCATCACCAGACTGGTTTTGAGCAAGCCTTGGGTGTCGAAGATGACGTCATAGTCATCGCGGCGCAAGTCTTGATGAAACCGCCGCATCTCGGCGCGCGTCGCGGCCCGATGCAGACTCTTGCGCCAGCGCCGCAGCGCAAAGGGAATGATGGTACGCACGCCATCATTCATGCGTACCAGATCGACATAGGCTTCTTCCACCACCCAATCAATTTTCGCGTCTGGATAGTGGCGCAGGATGTCAGCCACCATCGGCATGTTGTGGATGACATCGCCCAGCGAAGAGACGCGCACGATCAGAATGCTCAAGGTCGGGCGTCCGTGTGCGTGGTTAGAACGGCAGCGCGGCGTCGGCTTTTGCTGACTGGATCACGCGCTTGAATTCGGCTTGGATGCGTTGCAGCGCCGCCGGCGTTTCTGCCTCGAAGCGCATCACGATCACCGGCGTTGTGTTGGATGCGCGCGCCAGACCGAAGCCGTCTGGATATTCGACCCGCAAACCGTCGATGGTGATGACTTGATCCGCGCCGGGAAATTTTGCTTCGCGTTGCATCTGAGCGATCAACGCGAAATTTTCGCCTTCTGCCAATTGCAATTGCAGTTCTGGTGTGCTGGCCGATTGCGGCAGAGCATTCAGCACGGCGGATGGATCGCGCTGGCGGCTCAGCAATTCCAGCAAGCGCGCGCCAGCGTACAAGCCGTCGTCGAAACCATACCAGCGGTCCTTGAAAAAAATGTGGCCACTCATTTCGCCGCCAAGCGGCGCGCCGGTTTCGCGCATCTTGGCTTTCACCAGCGAGTGGCCGGTCTTCCACATCAGCGACTGGCCGCCACGCGCGGCGATCCACGGTGCTAGATGGCGCGTGCATTTGACGTCGTACAGAATTTTCTGACCCTGATGACGTGTCAGAACGTTCTCGGCAAACAACATCAATTGACGGTCAGGGAAAATAATTTGACCATCCTTGGTCACCACGCCGAGGCGATCGCCGTCGCCGTCGAAAGCGAGGCCGATTTCGGCATCCGTCTGTTGCAGGCAGCGGATCAGGTCTTGCAGATTTTCGGGATGCGCCGGGTCGGGGTGATGGTTGGGGAAAGAACCATCGACTTCGCAAAATAATTCGATCACCTCGCAACTCATGCTCCGGTATAGGTCGCCGGCAAACGCGCCGGCGACGCCATTGCCGCAATCCACCGCGATCTTCATCGGTCGCGCCAGCTTGGCGTCGCCGACGATACGCTGTAAGTAAGCATCCCGAATATCGTGGGTGCGGTAGTTGCCGGCCCCTTGGGTGAACGCACCTTTGACGATGGTTTGATACAAAGCTTGGATGGTCTCGCCGTAAATCGCTTCGCCGGCCAGCACCATCTTGAAACCGTTGTAGTCGGGTGGATTGTGGCTGCCGGTCACCATGATGCCGGATTGCGCCTCCAGCACGTGGGTGCCGAAGTACACCATCGGCGTGGCAACCACGCCGAGATCGATGACATCGACGCCGCTGGCTTGCAGGCCGGCCGCCAACGCGGTCGCCAATTCCGGGCCGGACAAGCGGCCGTCACGGCCGATGACGACGGACGTTTCGCCTTTGGCGCGCACGGCGCTGCCGAAAGCGAGGCCGATTTGGCGGGCGATGGCGGCGTCGAGCGTCTTGCCGACGATGCCGCGTATATCGTACGCCTTGAAAATGCTGGGAGAGAGTGTGGACATGGGTTCGATGAGTCGAGAATGGAAAATGTTCCATCATGATCCGGGCGAGCCGGCGTCCTCAGTCGATGCATCAAATTTGCCGAGAACGGGAGGGATTTTAACGCGTTTTTCTATCCCTCCCGCCGAATTCCTGCACGGCAGAATTATTTGCTTGCGGTGGGCGTAGTCGTTGCCACTGCCGTCGTTTCTTGCAAGCCGCCGCCCAAGGTGCGGTACAAATCGATGGCATTGGTCAGACGCAGCAGCCGGGTTTGCACCAACGATTGTTCGGCGCTGAATAATTCACGCTGAGCATCGAGCACATCGAGCGAGCTGGAAACACCATTCGCGAAGCGCTGCTCCGACAGACGCAGGCGATCGGCTTGCGCGTCAGTCAGCACGCGTTGAGCGTCGAGCTGTTCGTTGAGCGTGCCGCGCGCGGCCAGCGCATCCGCCACTTCACGAAAAGCGACCTGGATCGATTTTTCGTAATCGGCGACCGCGATGTTCTTGCGCACTTCCGCGAGGTCGAGATTGTTGATATTGCGGCCGAAATCAAAGATCGGCAACACCAGTTGCGGCACGAAAGTCCAGACGCGCGAGCCGGCGTCGAATAGGCCGGCCAAAGTATTGCTGGCCGTGCCGAGCGAAGCGGTCAACGAAATGCGCGGGAAGAAAGCGGCACGCGCTGCGCCGATGTTGGCGTTGGCTGAGATCAAACGCTGTTCAGCAGCGCGGATGTCGGGACGGCGCGTCAATAAGTCCGACGGCAGGCCGGCCGGCAGTTCGGCGACGAGGTTTTGCGACGACAATGCTTGCGCCGCCGGCAAATCGGTCAGCGGTTTGCCGACCAGTAGCGTCAGCGCATTGGCAGCTTGCGCGCGCTGACGCGTCAGCGTTGCTACTGCCACCCGCGCTGCCGCTGCCGAAGCCTCGCTCAAACGCAGGTCGAGCGCGGAAGACGCGCCGACATCGAAGCGCTGTTTGGCCAGTTTGTAGGCAGTCTCGCGACCGGCCAAAGTTTGTTGTGCCAGATCCAATTGTTCGGCGAAGGCGCGCTCGGCCAGATAAGCTTTGGCGACTTCCGCCACCAAGCTGATCTGTGCCGCCTTGCGCGCTTCTTCGGTGGCGAGATATTGCGCCAATGCGGCGTTCGATAAACTGCGCACGCGGCCGAAGAAGTCCAGCTCGAAGGAAGGGATGCTCAGGCCAACTTGGTAGCTGCTGGTCACGATCGAGGTGCCGGTGGCGCTGAGCGTATACGCCACGCGGGCGCGTGCTTCGCCGGCCGTGGCGCTGACGGTCGGCAGCAGGTCGGCGCGCTGGATGTTGTACTGGGCGCGTGCTTCTTCGATGCGCAACGCGGCGATGCGAAGATCGCGGTTGTTGTCGAGTGCGGCAGCGATGGTCGCTTGCAGGCGAGGTTCGGTGAAAAATTCGCGCCAGCCGATGTCGGCGGCGCTGCGCTCGATTTTTCCTGCGGCGTCGGCCGGATAAGCGGTCGCCACCGGCGCATCGGGGCGCACATAGGTGGGAGCCAGTGTGCAGCCGGCCAGCGCTGCGCTGGCCGCCAGTACGGTTGATATCAGTTTAATTCGCATCGTTTTGCTCCAATTCATGCGCGTACATCTTGCGCTGGCGTTCGCTGCCTTTGAAAATTTTGCGCACCACAACGAAAAACACCGGCACCAAGAACACCGCCAGCACCGTGGCGGCGATCATGCCGCCCATGACGCCGGTGCCGATGGCGCGTTGACTGGCCGAGCCGGCGCCGTTGGCGAGCACCAGCGGCAGCACGCCGAGGATGAAGGCCAGCGACGTCATGATGATCGGGCGGAAGCGCAGATGCACTGCTTCCAGCGTGGCTTCGTACAGACTCTTGCCTTGCGCTTGCAAGTCCTTGGCGAATTCGATAATCAGGATGGCATTCTTGGCCGACAAGCCGATGATGGCGATCAGACCAACCTTGAAATACACATCGTTCGGCAAGCCGCGCATAGTGGCCGCCAGCAGCGTGCCGAGAATACCCAAGGGCACCACCAACATCACCGAGAACGGAATCGAGGTGCTTTC
>JAFECY010000035.1 GCA_018241865.1 Pseudomonadota bacterium
GGGAAATTTGAAAACGGCGAAATGAAGATTGAGGGGTTTGAAAAAACGTATCTCAAAGAAGACGGCCACATGATGATAGGCGTCAATGAATTTGCGAAAAACTGATTCCTCGCTCGCACAGCAAGAGCAGGAATGAAAAGGGTTGGCATGATTGCCCACCCTTTTTTTATTTTTTCGACGTTGCCGGATGCGGAGTCGAATCACACACATCCATGATGTTGAATTTTTTCCCATGCCAGTACAGCGTGTGCCGATAGATCGACACGTCCGAGGCTTTAATGTGCAGCAGCGCTCGCGTGGTGAGATCCATGACCTCTACGGTATCGTCGGATGGTAGGTCGATATTACTGGTTTGCGCATGGTCATCGAATGCGACGACTCTGAATGTGCGATTGCAGGTTTGCATGATGCGCTCCTCGCCGATAGGTGAGCGGCAGGTTTGCCGCGATGCCTTATTAGCGCATGGCGCAAGCGTGAAGGGGGTTTAGAATCTGTGTTTTGTGTATCAAAACGTTGCCGGTCTGGCCGGTTGTCAGAAAGGAATTGCCTTGTTTCCCTTGCTTAAAGTCGATGATGTCACGCACGTCATCCAGCTTGCCGTTGCGCCGGTTTTTCTGTTGACCGGCGTCGGCACCATCATTAGCGTACTGACTAACCGTCTATCGCGCATTGTCGATCGAGTACGCGTGCTGGAGGAACGCTTGGCGCTGTGCGGAACGCGGGAAGAAACGCGGGATGAAGCACGGGAAAATGCCGTACGGGCACGCACGGAACTCGAACTACTGAGCCAGCGCATGCGTTTGATTTATTTCGGCATGACTGCCGAGGTGTGCTGCGGTCTGCTGGTCGGGGTGATTATCGCCATTGCATTCATCGATGCCTTCCTGACGATCAATCTTTCTCGTTTGATTGCCTTGCTGTTCGTGCTGGCCATGCTGGCTTTCATTGGCGGCTTGATGATGTTTTTGCGCGAGATTTTTTTGGCGGTGCGCAGCACCCGCGCCAGCATGCGCTATTGAGCTTGCAGATTTGTTTTGATCGCACGGCGTTCATGTGGACGCAACAGCACGCGCAGGATGACAGCGGTGCAGATTTTTTGTGATTGCAGGTAGTGTGCGGCGAAAGCGGTGCCGGCGGTTTCCTGCAAGGCGATGCCTTTTTCGACAGCTTGGGTGCTGTCGGCATCGAAGCGCGAGTAATGCTGGTTGGATCGGGTGGTCTTGATTGCGTTCACGTTCGAGAAATCCTCATGGAGTGGCGACGTGAGAATTCTAGGCAGAGTCAGTGGCGCGAACTAGCGTTGACGACGGCGTAGCAGATCGCGCTACTCGATGTATTCCTGTTTGCGTCAGCAGCTCACATCTCCACGCAAAGCATCCCGATTTCATAATTCGCCGCGACGCCATCGCGTAGTTGTCGCAGCACCGGTCGCAGGTTGGTTGGCCGGTGTCCTACGCGCGGCCAATCGGCACCGATGGCACGCAGACTGCGCGCAAAAGCGCGACCATCGGCGTGGAGATCGGTCAGGGTGAGGCGTTGTGCATGCACCCGTTTTCCGCCCAGATTGGCGCAGGCTTGCAGCAACGCGTCGTAATCCGGCAGCGGCCGCAGGCCCGGTTCGATGCCGGCGCGTTGGTGCGCGGCGCGCCAGTCGGAAAAAGAACCGTCGAGCAGGATGCTGAAGGCCAGCACGCGGCACTGATCGGCATGTCGCGCCAGCACCGGTGGCAGCGGATCGAACCACTGGAAGCACATGGTGGAGACGATCCAGTCTGGTGTCGGATCAAATTGCGCGCTGCGACCATCGCATAGCGAGAACTGCAAGTGGGTATCGGCAGGCAAACTTTTGCGGCAAAAATCGAGCATGGCCGGCGCGAGATCGGTGGCGTACAGCAGTGCGTTCTGGTAGCGCGCATGCAGCAGACGCGTGAGCAGACCGGTGCCGCAGCCAATTTCAACGATGTGGTTCGGTGCGGCTAGCGGCAGTTGCGCCAGCCAGTCGTCGAAGCATACGGCGGCTTGCTGTTGGATGCGTGCCGCTTGTTCGTAGCGCAAGGCGGCGTCAGAAAAACGCGCGGCGACTTGTTCAGGCATCGAGCGCCTCCACAAAAACGGCGATGGCGTCAGCCGCGATTGCCGGTTCGCGCAGTAAGTGCGTGTGATCGCCGGAAAATTCTTGCAATGCGACGCCGGTCTGGTGAAAACAGGCATGCGTCAGCGCTGGCGACACGATGGCGTCTGCGCTGGTGTGCAGCGCCAGTAGCGGCAAGGACGGCAGTGTGATGTCGAGATCGCACAGACGTGTCAGGTGCGCGGACAGTAGCGCTTGGTCGAGTGGGTTTTCCGGTGTGGGCAGTGTGCCGCAACGTTGGCGGAAATCTTGCACGGTGGCGTCCGGCTCCGTCTGCAAGCGCGCCAGCATGGCGTCGAGTAAACGTAGCGGTGTGCCTTCTGATCGACTAGGTAGGCGACAGAAACGGGTGAAGCCGTTGAGCGAGATGGCTGCGCGCCACGGTTGCGCTTGTTGCAGCAACCAAGCGAAACCCCACGAGTGGCCGAGCGCGATCCAGTGCACATCATGCGATAGAGCAGGATGATGCGGCTGGCCGCCGTAGCCGAGATCAAAGCTGGCGTAACGTGCTTGCGGCAGACGTTGCTGCAAGGCGGCTTGCAATGCTGCCATCGCGCGCGCGTCGTACGACCAGCCGTGACAAAGCGCGAAACCGATCATAGTGCCTGCTGCTTCCACGCCGTCAATGCTGCCATCAACGTATCGATTTGTGCGGTGCTGTGCGTTGCGCTCAGCGCGATGCGGATGCGCGCGCCGTGTGGCGGCACTGTCGGCGGACGGATGGCCGACACCAAAATTCCGCGATCCAGCAGCCATTGTTTCAGATCGATTGCCGTCTGTGCTGCGCCGACGATGATCGGCACGATATGCGTGCTCGATGCGCCGGTATCAAAGCCGAGTATATGCAGTCGCTCGCGCAGCGTTCGCGCTTTCTCTTGCAGAGCCGTACGCTGTTCCGCCATCTGCGGCAAGCGTTGCCAGTGATGTAGCGCTGCGCCGATCACCAGCGGCGACGGCGCGGTCGAATAGATGAAGCCGCCGCAGCGATTGAGCAAGTAATCGCGCACCGCCTGACTGCAAGCGACATACGCGCCGGCGACGCCGAGCGCTTTGCTGAAGGTTCCCATCGCCACGCCGAGCGAGCGGCCGTCGCGTTGCATCCAGCCGCTGGCTAGTCCATAGCCGGTTTCGCCGAATACGCCGGTGGCGTGCGCTTCATCGAGATAGAGCAGGGCGTCGAACTCTGCCGCCAATGCTGTCAGCGCCGCCATGTTCACCTGATCGCCATCCATGCCGAATACGGTTTCGGCGACGATGAAGCGCGGTCGCGGATCGCTGCGATGCGTTTCCAGCAGACTACGCAAATGCGTCATGTCGTTGTGTCGGTAGCGAACTTGCCGCACGTTCATCAATTGACAGGCATGGTGCAAACTGGCGTGGTTCAGCCGGTCGGAAAACACCAGCGGCTCTGCGCCGAGTGCTGCAGTATCGAGCAGCGCTGCCAACGCACTGGCATTGGCTTGAAAGCCGGAATTGAACACCAACGCTGCCTCGGTGCCCTTGGCCGCAGCAATGGCTGCTTCCAGTTCGACATGCGGCGCTAGATTGCCCGACAGCAGGCGCGAGCCGGTGGCGCCGACGCCATGCATGCGCCCCGCTGCAAGCGCGGCTTCCAGTGCGGCCGGATCATGGGCTAGGCCGAGATAATCGTTGTGCGAAAAATCCGCGAGTAGCGTCTGCCCGGCGACGGGTTCGCGCGAAGGCAGCAGGCGGCGGCGTTGACTATTGGCGTCGAGCGCATCGCAATATGCGGCATAGCGGGATTCAAAGGACGGCATGAGGGGTTCGGGAAAAGCCTAGTTCGATGCGAGAGCATCTTACCTGAACCTGCGCCCTTCGTTCTGGTTCGTTTCCCATCCCGCCTACGGTTTGGCGCGGAGAGTCGGCGTAGATCGCAGTCCGGCGGGCGAGCTTAGCCGGCCAACTCCGCCAGCCGCAGCGGCGGCGTCAGCATGTAGCGCTGGCGCAGCATGTCGGCCATGCCGGCGGCGTCGATCGGGCGAGAGATCAAATAACCTTGCACTTCGTCGCATCCGAGTGTGCGCAGAATCGCCAGTTGCTGCATGTTTTCCACGCCTTCGGCGGTGACTTTCATTCCCAGCGCGTGCGCCATCGAGACGATGGCTTTGAAGAACACTTGGCCTTGTTCCGTCTGATCCAGCTCCGCAGTAAAGGCGCGATCGACCTTGAGCGCATCCATGTCGAGCCGCTGCAGTTGTGACAGCGAGGAATAGCCGGTGCCGAAATCATCGACCAGCAGTTTGATGCCTTGCGCTTGGATCGCCGCCAGCTCGGCGCTGATCTCGGCGTGTTCGCCCATCATCGCCGATTCGGTGATCTCCACTTGGATATCGCCCGGGCGGATGCCGTGGCGTGCGATGTGCGCGACCAACTGGTTCTTGATCTCGCCTTCGTTGAACTGGCGCGGCGAAACGTTGACCGAAACCGGCACCAGCGGCAGGCCGGCGGCTTTCCACTGCGCGATCTGGCGGCAGGCTTTTTCAATCACCAGCTCGCCCAGCGGTAGGATCAGTCCGGTGCTCTCGGCCAGCGGAATGAAATCGAGCGGCGGCACCATGCCGCGTTCGGGATCGATCCAGCGCACCAGCGCTTCCATGCCGCACAGCTCGCCGCTGTCGGTATGTACGCGCGGCTGATAATGCAAGATGAAATGATCCTGCTCGATCGCATGCCGCAAAGCCTGCTTGTCGTTGAGGCGCTGCTTGAGTGTTTCGTACAGGTGCGGCTCGAAATAGCGGTACTGATCCTTGCCGTTGGATTTGGCGGCGTACATGGCGATGTCGGCGTTTTTCAGCAGTACTTCGGCTTCGCTGCCGTCGTCGGGGAAGACACTGATGCCGATCGATACGCCGATCGACAGATTGACGCCGCCGATCTCGGCCGGCTGGCGCAGCGCGGCGATGATGCGCTCGGCGACATGAGTAGTGTCGCCCTTGCTGCCGATCTGCTCGACGATCACGGTGAATTCGTCGCCGCCCAGCCGCACCATCTTGTCGCCCGGCCGCAGCACCGCCCTGACGCGCTGCGCCGTGATTTGCAGCAGTTCGTCGCCGGCGGAGTGGCCGAGCGTGTCGTTGATGTTCTTGAATTCGTCGAGGTCGAGGAACAGCAGCGCCAGTTTGCCGCCGCTCTGCGCCATGCGCTGCATCGCCAGCGGCAGATAGCGCATCAGCCAGTGGCGGTTGGGCAGGCCGGTCAGCGCATCTTCGTTGGCCAGGCGCAGCAACTCCTGTTCGTTCCTCTTCGCTTCCGATATGTCGCGGATGGTGATGGCCAGCCCGATTTCCGATGTCACCAGCCGCCGGTACAGCCACTCGGCGCGCAGCGGGCTGCCATTGGGAACGCGGTATTCATCCTCGTAACTGCCGACGGCCAGCGCGACGCGGAACATATCCATCGTTGTCTGGAAATTCGCGCCTGGATACATGGACGACAATCGCGCGCCGATGAAACTCTCGCGCTCCTTGCCGTACATGGCCGCGCCGGTCTCGTTGGTGTCCGCCAGTTCCCAATCGACGATCTCGCCGTGCTCGTCGTACAGCGGATGCGCGATGTAGAAAGCTTCGCTGGCGCTCTCGGTCGCTTCGCGGTAGGTCTTGCGCACCGCCAGCGCCTGTAGTTCGCGTCGAGCTAGATGGCGGCCGAAGATGCTGCCGGCGACGGCGATCAGCAGCAGGAAGGCGGTGCCGGCCCAGGCAAACGTGCGGTAGGCGTTCCAAGCCGCCTCGTGCGGCGCGAGCAATTCCTTGCGCGACAGGCCGACCATCACCGTCAGCGGGTAAGACTTGACCTCCTGCCAGGCGACGTAGCGCGGCTGGCTGTCGGCGAACGCCATGCTGTTCTGCGCAAGATAGGGGTCGTTCTGGTTCAGCATGGACTTGAATGCGCGCACCGCCGGCTCGCCGATCTGGTAGCTGGCCCCGCCGATGGTGGACGAGCGCAGCATGTCGTCTTCGCCTGCCACCGCCAGCAGGCCGGCATCGCCGAGTATGGAGCGGTCATAGAATTTGAGGAAATAGGCCGGATCGACCGCAACCAGCACGATGCCGTCGAAGCCGTCGTCATGCGTATCGAGGCGGCGCGTGAAATAAATGGCTTCTTTGCCGTTGATGCGGCTGACGGTCGGCTGGCTGATGCGCAGCGCCGTCGAGATGTTCGACTTGTGGAACAGGAAGTATTCGCGGTCGGCCATGTTCAGACTGGTGTCGATGCCGGCAGTTGCTGTGACCGGATAGCCGTTGCGGTCGAGAATCGCTACCACCGCGAAATCGGAGGAAGTGAACAGGCCGTCGCGCTTCAGATCTTCCAACCGCAATTGCCGCCCCAGTCTTTCCCAGTCCGATTTGACGTGCATGGTGATCTGGTCCATCTGCTCTAGGCTACGGGCGAGATAGGAGGCGTACACCCGCGACAGCGCAACGCTATCCTGCAGTGCGCGTTGTTCCAGTACCCGTTTTTCCGTCGTGATGCGGGAGCCGATGAACAGCCAAAGCAGCGCACCGGCGACCAGACATACCAGCGGCCAGAAGAAAATCATCTTGCGATTGCCGAGGCTGGAGTTATTCATATGCGCGAAAAGAATACGGCAGGAAATGGGTAGGTAAGCGGCAGGAAAGCGACAGAGAGACGACAGACCCGGCCGGGGTGAGTGGAAAGGCAGGCATCGAACACAGTGCCTGCTTGCCGAAATGGTAGGGCGCTTGTGTGACCGGGAAATGACTTGCAGAAATGGCATGTGGCATTTCCATGCGTGAGAAAAATGACGGATACTGCGTCTTTCACGAACAGGAAAGAGGAAAGGAAAGGCATGTACGCGGCGGTCGATCTGGGGTCCAATAGTTTTCGCATGCACATCGGCGAGCACGATGGCGATGCGATCCGTGTCGTCAAGAGTGCGCGTGATCCGATTCGTCTAGGTGCTGGTCTCGACCACAAGGGTTGTCTGACTGAGCAAGCGATGCAGTGTGCGTTGGATTGCCTGTCGAATTTTCGCGGAATATTGAACGCCTATCCGCTCGATGCGGTGCGGGTGGTGGCGACTAACACTCTGCGCATCGCGCGCAATGCAGGTGTTTTTTTACCGGCGGCAGAGCAGGCGATCGGTTATCCGATCGAGATCATCTCCGGCGAGGAAGAAGGCCGCCTGATCTACATGGGCGTCGCCGCTGTGCTGGCTACGCCTGCTGAACGACGGCTAGTGATCGACATCGGCGGCGGCTCGACCGAGCTGATCCTCGGTTGTGGTGGCGAGATCGAGCAAGTCGAATCTTTCGGCATCGGCACCGTTGGTCACAGTCAAGAATTTTTCGCCGATGGCGTGATCGACGCCGTCTCGTTCGAGAACGCCATTTTGTCGGCGCGCTCGCGCTTCGAGGACGGCGTCAACGCCTACTTGCCGGCGCGTTGGGAACATGTCTATGGCTCGTCCGGCACCGCGCGTGCACTGGGCGACGCCATCGTCAGGAACGGCCTGGGCGACGGCAAGCTGTCGCAGAAAAATTTAGAAGCACTGAAGAACCGGCTGATCGGGTTCGGTCATGTCAGCCGCATCGAGCTGGCCGGGATGAAGCCGGATCGTGCGCCCATCATCATGGGCGGGCTGGCGATTCTGCTTGGTATCCTGCAGGAAATGCGCATCAAATCCGTCGTGCCGATCGAGGCCGGGTTACGTATGGGCGTGCTGTGGGATTTGCAGTTGCGCGCCACCCGGCGCGATCGCCGTGAGCAATCGGTGGAGGAATTCGCCCGGCGCTTTCACGTGGATAGGAAGCGCGCGGCGCGTGTGGCCGACATTGCCGCCGCCTTGTACGTGCAGCTCAAACCAGCCAGCGACGACTACGACCGTCACCTGCAATGGGCGGCGGCGACGCACGAGATCGGCATGGCGGTGTCGCACAGCGGGTATCACAAGCACGGCGCTTACCTGCTGGAAAACGCCGACCTGCCCGGCTTCACCACCCGCGAGCAGCGCAGCGTGAGCCGGTTGGTGCTGGCGCAAAAGGGTAATCTGCGCAAGCTCAACGGCGCGCTGGAAGATATCGATTTCACTAAGGCGGTGCTGGCCTTGCGATTGGCGGTGATGCTGATGCATTCGCGCATCGATGTGCTGGCTGATGAGATGCGCGTGAAATTGAAGAGCCGGATCGAGCTGGAAATTCGTCAGGGTTGGCTGCTGGAACACCGCACGCTGGCTTACTGGATCGATAGAGAAAAAGAATTCTGGAATGAGGTCGGGATCGAGATGGCGATACGCACCGGCGGCTGATGATGCGCCGCTTGCGGCTTGATAATAAATCGTATATATTATTTATACGATTTATACAA
>JAFECY010000036.1 GCA_018241865.1 Pseudomonadota bacterium
ATGCTACTGATTTTCTCCTTCGCCATCACCACCGTCCATGATGGCGAATTCCGTTTGCGGACGCCGCTGTATGTTTCGCCGCGTTGAGACAAGACGGCGTCTGACTCCATCCTCTCCCCAGCTCTCTCCTTGAAGGAGAGGGAGTTTTTACCGCTGCGCCACCGCATCCACCACGCACAGCGCAGCAAGATTGACGATGCGGCGCACGGTTGCCGATGGCGTGAGGATGTGTACCGGTTTAGCGCAGCCGAGCAACACCGGGCCGATGGCGATGCCGTGGCCTGCCGTGACCTTCAGCAAGTTATAAGCGATATTGGCGGCGTCGATGTTGGGCATCACCAGCAAATTCGCATCGCGTTTCAAGGGCGAATCCGGCATCATTTTTTTCAGCAACGCGGCGTCAAGCGCGGTGTCGCCGTGCATTTCGCCATCGACTTCCAGATCGGGCGCCCGTTCGCGGATCAATGCCGTAGCGGCGCGCATTTTTTGTGCCGATTCGCTGTTGCTGGTGCCGAAATTGGAGTGCGATAGCAGCGCCGCGCGCGGCTTGAGGCCGAAGCGCTTCATTTCTTCGGCAGCGAGAATGGTGATCTCGGCCAGTTGTTCCGCGCTCGGATTTTCATTGACGTGGGTATCGACCAGCGCCAATTGACGGTCTTGCAGAATGATGACATTCATCACCGCATACACATTGACGCCTTCGCGTTTGCCTAACACCTGATTGACGTAGTGCAGATGCAGCGGCGTGGTGCCGAAGGTGCCGCAGATCATGCCGTCGGCAAAACCCTTGTGGATCATCATCGAACCGATCAGCGTGTGGCGGCGGCGCATTTCCAATTTGGCGTACTGCTCGGTAATGCCTTTGCGCTTGGTCATGTCGAGATAGGTTTGCCAGAAATCGCGGTAGCGCTCGTCGAACTCTGGATTGATGATCTCGAAATCGATTTCAGGTTTGATCCGCAAACCAAATTTATCGATGCGTTTTTGCAGCACCGCCGGGCGACCCACCAAAATCGGTTTGGCGAGATTTTCATCGACCACGATTTGCACCGCGCGCAACACGCGTTCTTCCTCTGCTTCGGCGAAAATGATGCGTTTCCTCGCGGCCGGCGCTTTCTTGGCGATCTGGAAGATCGGTTTCATGAAAGTGCCGCTGTGATAGACGAATTGCTGCAGCTTGTCGGCATAGGCTTGCATGTCGGCAATCGGCCGCAACGCGACGCCGGCTTCCTGCGCCGCCTGCGCGACTGCCGGCGCGATTTTAATCATCAAGCGCGGGTCGAAAGGTTTGGGGATCAGGTATTCGGGGCCGAAAGAAAGATTGGTCACGCCATAGGTCGTCGCGACGATGTCGGATTGCTCGGCCTGCGCCAGTTCGGCGATGGCGTGCACCGTGGCGATTTCCATGCTGCGGCTAATGGTGGTCGCGCCGCAGTCGAGCGCGCCGCGGAAAATGTAAGGAAAGCACAGCACGTTGTTGACTTGGTTCGGATAATCCGAACGGCCGGTGGCGATCACGGCGTCGTCGCGCACCGCCTGCACTTCCTCCGGCAGAATTTCCGGTGTCGGATTGGCCAACGCCAACACCAACGGCCGCGCTGCCATTGCTTTGACCATCTCCGGTTTCAACACGCCGCCGGCCTACAAGCCGAGGAAAATATCCGCGCCGGGCATCACTTCAGCCAGTGTGCGCGCATCGGTTTTTTGGGCGAAGCGTTCCTTGTCCGGGTCCATCAATTCGGTGCGGCCTTCGTACACCACGCCAGCCAAATCGGTGACGAAAATATTTTCGATCGGGAAGCCGAGATCGACGATCAAATCGAGACAGGCCAGCGCCGCCGCACCAGCGCCGGACACCACCAGCTTGCATTCCTTGATGTTCTTGCCGACCACTTTCAGGCCGTTCAAGATCGCCGCGCCGACGATGATGGCGGTGCCGTGCTGGTCGTCGTGGAAGACCGGAATCTTCATGCGGTCGCGCAGCTTGCGTTCGATGTAGAAACATTCCGGCGCTTTGATGTCTTCTAAGTTGATACCGCCGAAAGTCGGCTCCAGCGCGGCGATGATATCGACCAATTTGTCTGGATCGTGTTCGTTGATTTCGATATCGAACACATCGACACCGGCAAATTTTTTGAACAGCACGCCCTTGCCTTCCATCACCGGCTTGGCGGCCAGCGGGCCGATATTGCCCAGGCCCAGCACGGCGGTGCCGTTGGTGATGACCGCCACCAAATTGCCGCGCGCGGTGTACTTGAAGGCATTGACCGGATTGGCGACGATTTCCTCGCAAGGCGCAGCCACGCCGGGCGAATACGCCAGCGCCAGATCGCGCTGGTTGGTCAGTTGCTTAGTCGGGGTGACGCTGATTTTGCCGGGCGTGGGCAGCTCGTGATATTCAAGCGCGGCTTGACGCAGTTGCTGGCGAAGCTGTTCTTTGCGGCTGGTATCGGAATCCATTGGGGAGGTCTTTTTGGTGGCGTGCGGAAGGCTCAATTTTAGCAGAGGGGGCTTGGGTTTATGGCTGGTGGGGTGGGTTGTGGTGTGAAAAGCGATGAACCACGGCGCACACGGCGGCACGGCGAAAACCCAACAGCCCCTTCCCCTTCAAGGTCGGGATGGGGATGGGTTGAATATGCGGCGCCTGATACCCCATCCCCTCCCCGCCCTCTGGGCCGGTCTGCCCGCGAGTACGCGGGCGGGCGTTCAGCGGCGAGCGGCATGCCGCTCGAAATCCCGCTTCACCCCTCCCCTTGAAAGGGAGGGAGAAAAGCAGCGGAGGGTTTTCGCCGTGATCGCCGTGTGCGCCGTGGTTAAAAAAATGTTTTCCCTTACAATCCCCCCATGCCTTCCGAATTCGATCTCATCGCCCGCTATTTCACTCGACCGCCGCGCCCGACCAGCCGTACCGCGCTCGGTATCGGCGACGATTGCGCGCTGCTCACGCCCGCGCCCGGCATGCAAGTGGCGATATCGAGCGACATGCTGGTCGAGGGTCGGCATTTTTTCCCGGACGCCGATCCTTACCAACTCGGCCACAAATCTCTAGCGGTCAACCTGTCCGACCTCGCCGCGATGGGCGCGCAGCCGATCGGCTTCACTCTCGCGCTGGCGCTGCCCGAGGCCGATCCCGACTGGCTAGAGCCGTTCGCGCAAGGCCTGTTCGCGCTGGCCGACGCCTTCGATTGCGAGCTGATCGGCGGCGACACCACCAAGGGGCCGCGCAACATCTGCATCACCGTGTTCGGCGAAGTACCGCCGCAGCAAGCCCTGCAGCGCAACGCAGCCAAGGCCGGCGACGATATCTGGGTGTCCGGCACGCTGGGCGATGCGCGGCTGGCGCTGGCCGGCATCACTGGCGACATCGCGCTTGACGCTGCAACACTGGCAGCAGCCGCCATGCGCCTGCACGCACCGACGCCGCGCGTGGCGCTCGGGCTGGCCTTGCGCGGCATCGCTCATGCCACCATCGACATTTCCGACGGCCTCACCGGCGACCTCGGCCACATCCTCGCCGCCTCGCGCGTCGGCGCGAGCATCGACCTCGACGCCCTGCCCTGCGGCTCGGTGCTGACGCAGCAGCCACAAGAGGTGCGCCGCCGCTACGCCGCCGCCGGTGGCGACGATTACGAACTGTGCTTCACCGCCGCGCCGAAACAGCGCGATGCCATCCTGGCCGCCGCCGCACACTGCGGCGTGGCGGTGACGCGCATCGGCGGCATCGAACATGCTCCCGGTCTGCGTTTAACCGACGACGCCGGCACACCGCTGGATTTACCACTTCATTCATTCGACCACTTCGCCACGCCATGACCACCCTCGAATCCGGCCAGACCGCCCATGTCGCCAAACCCACCGCGCGCTTCATGCTGACGCATCCGGCGCACTTTCTGGCGCAAGGCTTCGGCAGCGGCCTGTCGCCGATCATGCCCGGCACCGCCGGCACGCTGTTCGCCTGGCTTTCCTTCAACGTGCTGACGACGCGCTGGCCGCAGCTCTTCACGCCGCTCAACTGGGCCATCATCATCGGCGTCGGTTTCGTGATCGGCGTCTGGGCTTGCGCGAAAACCGGGCGCGACATGGGCATCGCCGATCACGGCAGCATGGTGTGGGACGAGATCGTCGCCTTCTGGCTGGTGCTGCTGCTGGTCACGCCGGCCGGCACGGCCACGCAGTTCTGGGCCTTCCTCTGGTTCCGCTTCTTCGACATGGTCAAGCCGCCGCCGATCGGTTATTTCGACCGCCGCTTCAAGGGCGGCTTCGGCGTGATGTGGGACGACATCATCGCCGCCTTCTTCACCTTGCTGGTGTTCGCGCTGTGGCGTTCGCATTGATGTGTTCGCATTTTTCGGTAGCAGTGAATTCAAACGGCAGCTCTTTGTTGTGATCCCCTCCCCTTCAAGGGGAGGGGTGAAGCGGGATTTCGAGCGGCATGCCGCTCGCCGCTGAACGCCCGCCCGCGTACTCGCGGGCAGACCGGCCCAGGGGGCAGGGTGGGGATGGGGGAAGGTTCGCTGCAAGTGACCCATCCCCATCCCACCCTTCCCCTTGAAGGGGAAGGAGCTCAGACAATTCAACCATCGTCAACATTGCAAACTTGTGTGTGACGCAAAAGGGTTTGCCCGCCCCGCAAAACGCAGTAAGATGAAGCGCAAAGCCTCGCACAAAAAAGGAGATGTTCATGGACGACTTGATTGAACTAGCGACCCGCGTCGGCGCCGCATTGAAAGCCCGCAAACTCCTGATCTCGACAGCGGAATCCTGCACCGGCGGCGGCATCTCGCAAGCCATCACCGAAGTCGCCGGCTCCTCCGACTGGTTCGACTGCGGCTTCGTCACCTATTCCAATTCATCCAAGACCGACATGCTCGACGTCTCCGCCGCCGAACTGGCGCTGCACGGCGTGGTCAGCGAAGAAATCGCCGCCGACATGGCCGAAGGCGCGATCGCCAACAGCAGCGCACACATCGCCATCGCCACCACCGGCATTGCCGGCCCCACCGGCGCGGTGCCGGGCAAGCCGGTCGGCACGGTGTGCTTCGCCTGGTCGAAGGATGGGCATACTCAGACCGAGCGGCTGGTGTTCAAGGGGGACAGGCAGGAAGTGAGACGGCAGACGGTGGTGCATGCGCTGCAGGGATTGTTGAAATTTTTGGAAGCGCATGGGTAAAAAATGGAAACAAATATGCTCCATGAAAAACTAATGAAACAACTGGATGCCATTGAGGCGGAGTTGTATAAACTTGGCTTTCATGCAGAAAAAGCTAAAGAGCCTGTTTCTGTTCGCTCTGCATTCGGTATGAATGAAATGCCGTTTGAGTATTGGCTTACTTCGA
>JAFECY010000037.1 GCA_018241865.1 Pseudomonadota bacterium
ACTGGCCCGGCTGCTACGGCCATGCCAATCCCGTACAGGCACATGCGAACATCAGCGCAGCGGAATCGGCGATGCCGCATGGTCCGGTTACAGTGTTCAAGGCTTGGACGGAAATGGTGCATCGTTATCTAGCGATGGCGGTCGGCGTGTTGATTATTTCTTTGATGGTGCTGGCTTGGCGGCGGTGGTGGAAATCGGATCGCAAGGACCGCCGGCTTTCGCCTTGGTTGGCGACTTTTTTGTTCGGATTTGTTTGTCTGCAAGGCGCATTTGGTGCTTGGACCGTGACACTCAAATTGCAGCCGGTGATTGTGACGTTGCATCTGTTGTTTGGCCTGATCTTGCTCGCTTTGTTGGCGTGGCTGGCGGCGCGTTATGTGCATCACACACCGGTGGGGACGCAAGCCAAGTCCTTGCGCCGGCCTGCTGCGCTGGCCTTGTTCGTGTTGACGATACAGATCGCGCTCGGCGGTTGGGTCAGCACCAATTATGCCGCGTTGGCTTGCAGCGATTTTCCGCTGTGCCACGGACTATGGCTGCCGCAGATGGATTTCGCCAACGGCTTCACGCTCTGGCGGCATCTCGGCAAGACTGCCGATGGCGCGTTCCTGCCATTTCCGGCGCTGACGGCGATCCATTGGACGCACCGCTTGTTCGCCTTATTTGCCGTGCTGGTGGTGGGTTGGGTGGCGTACAAAGCCTTGCGCGTGCCGGGCTTGCAAAAGACGGCGCGCTGGTTGCTGGTCATGCTGCTGGTGCAATTCCTGATTGGTGTCGCGACCGTATTTTTGCGTTGGCCGCTGAGCTTGGCGGTGGCACATAACGGCGGCGCAGCGTTACTGGTGCTCTTGCTGACCATGTTAAACTACAAGGCTCGCTTGACACCTGTTGCTGCTGATAAATCAAGCGCCACAGCACAGCGCCCGCCCTACGAATTCATTACATGACTGTTTTGTCCGCTCAATCGAACCGCCTTGCCCAATACTGGGCGCTGACCAAACCGCGTGTGACGCAGTTGGCGGTTTTTTGCGCGGTGATTGGCATGTTTCTGGCGACGCCGGATTTGCCGCGTTGGCAAATCGTCGTGGCGGCCACTGTCGGTATTTGGCTGCTAGCCGGTGCCGCCTTCGCCGTGAATTGTCTAGTCGAACGCGAAATCGACGCACGCATGGCACGCACTGCGCGTCGTCCATTGGCGCGTGGTGAAATCACGGTGATGCAGACCTTGGTGTTTTCCGGTGCGATTGGCGCACTTGGCATGTGGGTGTTGTATGTCTTCGTTAATCCGCTCACCATGTGGCTGACGTTCGCCACCTTCGTCGGCTATGCGGTGATCTACACCATTATTCTCAAACCGGCGACGCCGCAGAATATCGTCATTGGCGGCTTGTCTGGCGCGATGCCGCCGGCGCTGGGTTGGGCTGCCGTTGCCAATGATGTGCCGATGCAGGCTTGGATACTGGTGCTGATTATCTTTGTCTGGACGCCGCCGCATTTCTGGGCGCTGGCGCTGTACCGGCGCGATGATTACGCGCGCTCCGGTTTGCCGATGCTGCCGATCACGCATGGCATCGAATTCACGCAGTTCCACATTTTGTTGTACACCATCGTGCTGGTCGCTACCACCATGTTGCCGTTTGCGGTTGGTATGAGCGGCTTGATCTATCTGGTCAGCGCCGCCATGTTGGGCGCAATCTTCCTCGTGTACGCGTGGCGTATTTATCGACACTACAGCGATCTGCTGGCACGGAAGACTTTTGCTTATTCGATCCTTTATCTGTCGATTCTGTTCGCAGCGCTGTTAGCCGACCATTACTTGAAATTTTGAAGCGATGCGTTTTTCTTTTTTCGTCTCCCTGCTGACCTCCGTCTTGCTGCTTGCCTCATGTGGCGACCGCGAGAAAAATGATGGCGGCATGACCTTGTCGCCGATCACCAGCCCATTCAACAATACCGATGTCACCGGCCTCGGCTATGCCCGCGATTTCGCGCTGACCGATCACAATGGCAAACCGCGCACACTGGCCGATTTCAAGGGCAAGGTGGTAGTGGTGTTTTTCGGGTATACCCAGTGCCCGGACGTGTGTCCGACTACCATGGCGGAACTGGCCGGCGTGATGCAGAAATTGGGCCCGCAAGCGGATAAGGTGCAGGTCTTGTTCATCACGCTTGATCCCGAACGGGATACGCAGGCATTGCTCGCCCAGTATGTGCCGGCTTTCGATGTACGCTTCCTCGGCCTGCGTGGCGACAAGGCTGCAACCGACAAAGTGGCAAAAGAATTTAAAGTGTTTTACCAAAAAGTGCCGGGCAAGGAAGCCGGCTCATACACCATAGATCATACCGCCGGCAGTTATGTGTTCGATTCGCAGGGACGGATTCGTTTGTTCATGCGGCATGGTCAAGCTGGCGCTGACTCGGCATTACACGACATTAAATTGTTGCTTGCAGGATCGTGAGCATCGACTCGACGCTAGACAGCAAGAACAACAGATTTTTCATTTTCAGGAATGCCTTTGCCAATGAATAGTGCAGTCGTCAACGATGCAGTAGATCCGCACGTGCCGGAAACGGCGTTTGGCAAGTGGTTCCTGCAAACCGAAACTTGGACTGTGCATGTGCTCGAACGGGCCATGAAGGATCTGGAGCGACTGATTCCGCAGCGTCAGGCGAGTTATCCGGTGGTGGCCGATGTCGGTTGCGGCTGGGGGCGCTCACTCGGAAAATTGCATGCGCGCTTTGCACCGCAACGCTTGATCGGTATGGATATCGACCCGAGCATGCTGAAGGCGGCGGCGGTCGAAGCGGAGCAAGCGGGTGTCAAGGCGGAGTTTCTCTGCTGCTCCAGCTCCAATATCCGCCTAGAAGACAATAGCGTTGACCTCTTGTTCTGTCATCAAACTTTCCATCATTTGATCGATCAGGAACAAGCAATTCACGAATTTTTCCGTGTGCTGAAACCGGGCGGCGTATTGTTGTTTGCGGAATCGACCAAGCGTTACATTCATTCGTGGATCATTCGATTGCTGTTCCGGCATCCGATGGATGTGCAAAAGACGGCCGACGAATATCTGACGCTGGTGCGTTCTGCTGGGTTCGAGGTGCAGCCCGACTCGCTTTCTTACCCCTTCTTGTGGTGGAGTCGGGAAGACCTCGGCGTCATGGAGCGAGTGTTCCGCATACGACCGCCAGAAAAGCGCGAGGAAACGCTCATCAATCTGGCAGCGATCAAGCCGTATTCTTGATAAACGGATTGCACTGACGGGATTCAAACATACGCCGCTAACGCGCCCTTCATTTTCTTCAGTGCCGTCACTTCGATCTGGCGGATGCGCTCGGCCGAAACGCCGAATTCGTCGGCCAGTTCGTGCAGAGTCGCCCCCGAGCCGTCGTCATTAGCCAGCCAGCGCGCTTCGACGATGCGGCGCGAACGTGCGTCGAGTTTATCCAGCGCCGTGTTTAATCCTTCGGTTTGCAGGCGGTCGTGTTGCCGCGCTTCCAGCATACGCGTCGGCTCCTGCGATTCCGAAGCTAAATAAGCGATCGGCGCAAACTTGTCGTCTTCGTCGTCGGCCGGCGCTTCCAGCGCGATGTCGCGACCAGAGAGCCGCATTTCCATCTCGACGACTTCTTCACGTTTGACGTTGAGCGTCTTAGCCAGAGCCTCGACTTGCGCCGGCGACATCGTATCCAGACCGGTTTTGTGGCTACGCAGATTGAAGAACAACTTGCGTTGCGCCTTGGTGGTGGCGACCTTCACCAAGCGCCAATTTTTCAGGATGTATTCGTGAATCTCGGCTTTGATCCAGTGCATCGCGTAGGACACTAGGCGTACGCCTTGTTCCGGGTCGAAGCGTTTGACTGCTTTCATCAAACCAACATTGCCTTCTTGGATCAAATCGGCATGCGGCAAACCGTAGCCGAGATAACCGCGCGCGATGGATACCACCAGCCGCAGATGCGACAACACCAACGATTGTGCGGCGGCCAGATCATTGTTTTCACGCAGGCGGCGCGCCAGCGAAACTTCTTCCTCATGCGACAGCATGGGGAGGCGATTGGCGGCCGAAATATAGGCTTCAATATTGCCCAGATTGCCGGTGAAACCAAGCGCCAGCAGGCTGCCGGGCGTGACGGGTACCAGTGCGGTCTGTGCAGTTTGTACGTTCATTCCTTCTTTCCTTTCCAAGGGTTTCCCTGACAGGCAAGACTTCATTGGGGAGTATATTAGCACTCTCTTGTTGAGAGTGCTAATTGACCTGTTCGCATGACTTGATAGAGGTTGGCTATTACTGATGGCGAAATAATACGGTTTCCAAGTTTTGGAGTCGAATTCACCAAAAAAGTTGCAACTGCTTTATTTGTAAGGGATAAAAGCGGAGTGTCTGCTTACTGTAGGTGGATCAGTGAGCGTTTGACCGACAGTAATGCTCCCAGCCAGCCGAGTATGGCGCTAGTGGCTAGCAGAGTCAGCGTGGTAACGGGATGGAGTGGCGATAGCCGGAAATCGGTGCCGTACAGATGCACCAGTTCACCTATCAACTGGTTGAGGGGCTGCAATCCGGCCACCACCAAACCCAACGCTAGCAAGCCTGCGCACAAGCCAAGGGACGCGCCGGCATAGTAAAAAGGCCGATAGACGAAGCCATCGGTCGCGCCGAGTAATTTGCACACCTCGATTTCTTCTCGTTAATTCAAGACTTGTAGCCGGATGGTATTGAACACCACGGCAATCACCACCACGCCCAAGGTCACCGCCAGAATCAGCAAAGCCAGTCGTGCTACTTGCAGCAAGGCGGTCAGGCGTTTGACCCAGTCGGAATCGACTTGCACTTGCTCGACGCCGGGCAGGGCGCGCAATTGCGTCAACAAAGGTTCCAGTCGGCTGGCTTCGGCCATGTCGCGGAAGCCGGAAAGCTTGACGACATAGGCGTCCGGCAGTGGATTGGCGCCCAGCGTCGCTACCGTAGC
>JAFECY010000038.1 GCA_018241865.1 Pseudomonadota bacterium
CAGACGATCGCGCGACAATAAAATGAGAATGACAAATGCAGGAACAGCGAGGCTAAGCAATAGCCTCATTGGGAGAGCGCGACAAAGTGCCACACCCATCAAGATAAAGCCGGGTGCCCAGAGATAACTCCGGTAAAGGACGAAAGGTTCGCGGAATCGAATACTCACGAGTTCCGTGAAAAAGAGCAGCCAGGAATAAAACAGACCACACCCAAAAAGCGCGGCTGCCCCACCACGTTTTAATAAAACCAGCCCGGTGATTGGACATCCGAGAAAGAAAAACGCTTTGATGAAGAACCACCAATTTGTGAAGAGCGCGGCAAAATCAATTCGCATGTCGGCAGAAAGCATGCGCACATCAGGAATTGCCCAATAACTGAGGTAATCGAAAAAGAAACTCATTTGCATGATGATGCTTGTCGGCCATTTTCCGACATGCATTCCCAGTATTGAAAAATGCGGCATCTGGGCGATTATGGTATCTGCCGCTGGCTCATACGATGTGGCGATTACAGTTGTGGCAACGCGCACGGCAGCGATGGCTGAGGGAATGCAAAGCAGGAAATATAGTCCGATCCGTTTTGCTTTCGTGCGTAAATCGCCATCATAAAGTGCAGTCATGACCGCAGCTGCTGCGGGCAACATGATGGCATGTTCTTTGGAATAAACTGCGGCTGCATAAAATACAGCGGCAGTAATGACATCGGCGGTACGGTTTTCGGCAAAAGCACGACGGAAAAACCAGAGTGACAATAAAGAAAATAAAGTTGCAAACAAGATGGTGCGTTGGACAAGATAGCCTGCGCCATACACGGCAACTGGGTTGAGGGCGAACCAAGTGGCACCTAGAAAGGCAATGATCGTTATTTTGATGGATTGCTGTTTGTCAGCGTCTGTAGCAGGGTTGCTCAAGGGGAATGCCTGCCGTTGCAGGGCGATAAGCAACGCAAAGAGCATCCAAGAGCAAAGAATGTGAAGTGCTAGGCTGACAATGCGGTTTGCTTCAATTGAACCGAATAAAACTTGGATCAGGCCGATAGTGAAGTATGGGAAAGTCCGGGGTCGGCCAAATGGTGTATGTGCAAAGTCATAGACCGTCAGGTTGTTATATAAACCTGCATCATCGAATACCGGCGCGTTATGAAAAAAAGGCGCGTATAGCAGTGTTGCGAGCAGAGCGATGATGAGAGCGCAAAGGACGGGCAATCGATAACGGTTAAGCATGGTGAATGAGGTCGGAAAAGAAAAATAAAGAATGAAATTTTTCATGTGGCAGAATTTTCTGATTGTGTAGAGAGTGGGGGGGGATTGTTATCGCTTACCCACGCCCCCGATTTGCCGCCATGTTTTTCCAATACACGAATATCCCGCATCACCATCCCCCTATCCACCGCCTTGCACATATCATAAATCGTCAACAACCCCACCTGCACCGCCGTCAAGGCTTCCATTTCCACGCCGGTCTGGCCGTGCGTTTCCACTGTGGCGGTGCAGAGGATGCTTGAGCCGGGTTCGTCTATGGCAAATTCTACCGCCACTCGCGTCAACGCCAGCGGATGGCAAAGGGGAATCAAATCGCTGGTGCGTTTTGCGCCCATGATTGCGGCGATGCGCGCCACGCCTAGCACGTCGCCTTTTTTCGCATTGCCGGATTGGACGAGCGCCAAGGTTGCCGCTTGCATGTGGATGCGGCCGCTGGCGATGGCGATGCGGTGGCTGGCCGCTTTGTCGCCGACATCGACCATGTGGGCTTGGCCGGCGGCGTCGAAATGGCTGAGGGCCGATACGTCGAGGGATACGGTTTTTTTGTCGGGCATGAGTAACAAAATATGACGTGGCTTGAACGATGGGAAGAGGCAGGTATCATAGCACCGTGAATCCGCAAGCTTCCCGCCAGAAACAGGCATTTTTTCCTGCTGCGCTGCGCCGCCGCGCTGTCGCGGCTGCTTTGCTGTTGTGTCTGTTGCCGTCTGTGTTGGCGCCGGTGCGCGCCGCTGCCCAGAATCTGCCCAACTTGGGCGATACCGAACGCGAAGAATTGTCGCCGACCGCGGAACGCAAGTTGGGCGAGCAAGTCATGCGCGAGATTCGGCGCGACCGCGATTACCTCAACGATGCACCCACTCTCGAATACTTGAATAATTTCGGCGCGACGCTGTTGGCGGCGCATCCCGAGGCGCGCGGCGAGGCCGGTTTCGATTTCTTTTTCTTTGTCGTGCGCGATCCGACGCTGAACGCTTTCGCCTTGCCGGGCGGTTTCATCGGCGTGCATTCGGCCTTGGTGTTGGCGGCACAGTCCGAATCGGAATTGGCATCGGTGTTGGCGCACGAGATCGGCCACGTTGCGCAACGTCATATCGCGCGGATGCTGGGCAAGCAACGCCAGGATTCTTTGATTCCGTTGGCGAGTATGTTGCTGGCGGCTTTGGCGGCGCGCTCCCGCTCGGATGCGTCGGCAGCGTTGATGGTGGGCGGAGAAGGCTTGGCGGCGCAGCGCCAGTTGAATTTCAGTCGTGATGCCGAGCGCGAGGCCGACCGGGTCGGGCTGCAGATTTTGCGCGACGGCGGTTTCGACGCATCCGGCATGGTGGCGTTTTTCGGCCGTATGCAAAATGCGACGCGCGCTTATTCCGATGCGCCGCCTTTCCTCAGTTCGCACCCGATGACTACCGAGCGCATGGCCGACATTCAGGCGCGCATTCGCGGTCAGCGATATCGGCAGCGTGTCGATAGCTTGGATTTTTATCTCATCAAAGCGCGCTTACGCATTTTGCAGGATGACTCGGGCAAAGGTTTGCAGGAGGCGGCTGATGTGTTCAATAGCGAGCTGGAGCAACGCAACCACAGTCTGACCGTCGCCGCTAAATATGGCTTGGCGCTGATCGCTTTCAAGCAAAGGCAGTTTGACCAAGCGCAGGCGCTGCTGCAGGAAGCACGCGCAGCGTTGCCGGCGGGGAGCAAACCGAGCCCCGTGCTGACGAGTTTTTCGATCGACTTGAAACTGGCGCGGCAACCAGCGGAAGCTTTGCACGAAGCGACGGCGGCGCGTGCGCAATTTCCGCTGTCGCGCGGCATCGCCATGCAATACGCCGATGCCTTGTTGGCGACCGGGCACAATGAAGAAGCGGCGCGATTTTTGCGCGATCAGAGTCAAATGTATCGGCAAGATTCCGCTTTGCAGGAGCGCTTAGCCAAGGCGTATGCGGCCACCGGCAAGCAGGCGCTGCAACACTTGGCGCTGGCGGAATCGTATGCGCTCGACGGCAGTTTGCCGGCGGCGTTGGAGCAGTTGCGCATCGCACGTCGTGCGCCGGATGCATCGTTTTACGATCAAGCGCAAATCGACGCACGCGAGCGCGAATTTCAGACGCGGTACAAAGAAGAAGCCAAAGAAAATAAAGGCCGATTCGGCGGTTGATGTGCGCGTGCCGCGTGTTTTAAGGCTGCGCAGTAGCTTATTCAGTGTGACTTTACACATTCGTAATCCTGGCGACAGTGGCACTACCTGTACCCCTTCCCCTTCAAGGGGAAGGCCGGGATGGGGATGGGGTATGGGCACCGCATATTCCCCCATCCTCTCCCCTACCCCTCCCCTCGAAGGGGAGGGGGGCGCAATAGCAAACTGTCGCTTTAATTCTTGACTACTGCGTAAGTGGAGTAAGGGGCAGCGGCTGACGCACGTAACCGAAGCGGCTTTCCATATCGGTACGTGCGATGCGGCCGACTGACAGCACGGTATCGTTATGCCGCCAACGCAATGCCGTGTTGCTTCCGCCGGCCAGCCAGTTCAGCAAATCGGCGTCACTGACCGGCTTGCCATCCATCTCCAGCCGCGCCAAGCATTGCGCCAGATCGCGGTCGTCGAGTTGCGCCACGATGTGGCCGCTTTGTAGAACCAAGCCGCCGTCATCGGCAAACCACACTGCTTCGATAACCGGCATCGCCGCGCCGGTATGCAGCACGAAACTTTGCCGCGGATCGGTGCGCGCGATATGCGGTGTGGTTTCCAAGTTGACATACACGCGTTGCGGACCGTTTTGAAAAAACCAGCGGCCGTGTTCGTCATGTTCGTAATTGCGATTGATGAAGCCGAGCAAGGCGGGATGCGTCAGCTTGTCGCCCGGCAGTTGCAACGTTTGCGCCCGTTCGTCGCGCATGCGCCAGTTGCCGCGCGCATCGAGCGCCAGCCAGCCGTAGCAATGCGGCACGTTCGGCCACTTGGCCAGCGCTTGTTTGACGATGTCGTCCATACTTCAGCAGCAACTGACGGCGGCGTAGTCGCCTTGCAGAAAGCGCAGCATGCGTTGCGGCAGCCAGTCGAGCCGGCCGGGGAAGGGGCCGGTGGGAAAGCCGACATGGCCGCCGTGCTGCGGAAAGTCCAGCGTCACCGCCGGCGATGCTTGCTGCGGTAGAAAGGATGGTGGTAGGAAGGGATCGTTTTGCGCATTCATCACCAGCGTTGGCACGGTGATGTCGGGCAAAATCGGTTTGGCGCTGGCGCGGGTCCAGTAATCCTCGGCGTTGCGGTAGCCGTGCAGCGGCGCGGTGACGACATTGTCGAACGCGTAGAGGTCGCGCGCATTTTGCATTGTGTCGCCGTCGAACAGGCCGGGGTATTGCAGCAGTTTCTGCGCCGATTTTTGTTTCAAGGTTTTCAGGAAGACCTTGGTGTAGAGCATGTTGATGCCGTGCGACAGCGCGCCGCCGCTGCCGGTCAAGTCGAGCGGGGCCGACACCGCGCAGGCGGCATCGACGAATTCGGCTTGATGTTGCGATTCGCCGAGCCAGCGCAACAGCGCGTTGGCACCGAGCGACACGCCGGTGGCGTACAGACGAGGGCATTGCCGCGCCAAGCGCAGGTCGTTGAAGCGGCGCAGCACCCAATCGATTTCGCGTGCATCGCCGGAATGGTACATGCGCGGCGCGAGGTTCATCACGCCGGAACAGGTGCGGAAATGCGGCACCGCGCCCGACCAGCCGAGCGCGGCGATGTGCGCCATCAGCGCGCGGCTGTAGTGGCTGGCGGACGAACCTTCCAGTCCGTGGAATAGCACGATGAAAGGGTGCCCCGGCTGGCCATCGACGAAATCGACATCGATGAAATCGCCATCCGGTGTATCCCAGCGTTCGCGCCGGAAGGCGACTGCCGGCTTGGGGATGAAGGTCGCCGTGTAGATCGTTTGCAGGTGGCCGCCGGGCAGCCAGAAGGGCGCGGCGTATTCCAAGGAGGGCGCGCTTTCCGGTTGCAGCGGTGCGGGCAGGGCGGGGTTGTCGAGGCTGGCGGTCATGTGAGCAGTGGCGTCAATGCAGCACCGGCGTGTGGAAGGGTTCGTCGGGAATCGCGCCGGGGGCGATGCTGGCATGGTGGAGCGCCATGCGCCAGCCGTGCGGCGTTTTCACATAGACATTAGTGGCGAGAATGTGCACGTCGGTCGGTTCGTTCGGGCCGCGCTGCACTTCTTCGATCACATGATGAATCACGGTCAGCATGTTGTGCACGGCATGCGTTTGCACCGGACGGATGTGGATGCCGCCGCGCTCGAAGATCGCTTCCCAAGCAGCGCGGATGGCGGCGTGGCCGACCAAGCGCGGCGCACCGGGGTGAACACAGACGATTTCCTCGTCGTCGGCCCACAGGTTCATTAGGCTGTCGAGATCGGCATGAGACAGCGCATCGTAAAAGGCGGCTTCGATTTCTTCGACGGTGCCGGTTGGCTTGCGCGTTTTTCCCATGCCGGTTTCCTTAGTGGCGCTTCAATACCGTGCCGGGTTTCAGGCGATATGCCGTGCCGCAGTAAGGGCACTTGGCTTCGCCATGCTCCGACATCTCGAGGAAGACGCGCGGGTGCGCC
>JAFECY010000039.1 GCA_018241865.1 Pseudomonadota bacterium
CCGGCTTCACGGGCCAGTTGGGCAAACTGGAAAAATCCAGGTGCGCTGCCGCTGCCGCCACCATCGGCCCCGGCAGGCGCGGCACACAACCGAGCAAGGGAGCCGGCAGGCGGATGGTCAGCGCTTCGATATTGGCAATGCTGTGCGACATGCCCAAATCGACCACATTACCGACCCAACCCGCCAACTTCAAACCATGTGCGGCAATTGCATCGGCGGTCAGCAAGGCATGGTTCAGACAACCCAAACGCAAACCGACCACCATGATGACCGGCAAGCCAAGCTGCTGCGCCATGTCGGCGCTATCGTAGCGCTCGGAAAAAGGCACCCGAAAACCACCGACGCCTTCGACTACCACTGCCTGCGCCATATCGGCAATGCGATCATAACAGGCCAAGATATGTTCCGGGTCGATTGTCATACCTTCCATCGCGGCGGCGATATGCGGCGCGGCGGCTTCGCGGAACAGGTAAGGCGTGGCGAGCTCAGGCGGCAGCGTGACGCTGGCCGCGGCCGCCAGCGCATCGGCATCGTCGTTGCGCCAGACGCCATCGCGCAACTGCGCGCCGGCCGCCACCGGCTTCATGCCGGCAGCGCGCACACCGCTTTCCGACAGAACATGCAGCATGGTGGAGGCGATCAGGGTCTTGCCGATGTCGGTGTCGGTGCCGGTGATGAAATAAGCGCTAGAAGCAGTCATGTCGATTCTTTGTTTTTTATTGCGTGGGCATTTGTCCGATAACGTGCTCGAATACGGTGCGCACACGTTCGGCCAACCAATCGATTTGTGCATCGTCCAAAATATACGGCGGCATCAGATAAACGGTATTGCCGATCGGTCGCAGCAGCAATTCTTGTTCGAGTGCGGTGCTGAAAAAACGCCGTGAAAATGTCACCGCCTTTTCCGCATCGAGCACAGCATCGAAAGCCCAGATCATGCCGCGCTGACGGAAGTGGCGCACTTTTTCATGCATAGCCAGCGGCGTCAAGGCTGCCGTCAAGCGCGCCGCGCGCTGGCGGTTGCGGTGTAAAACATCGTCTTCCTCGAAAATCGCCAGTGTCGCCAACGCCGCCCGGCAAGCCAGCGGATTGCCGGTGTAGGAATGCGAATGCAGGAACCCCCGACCGAGGTCGCGATGATAGAAAGCCTGATAAATCGCATCATGCGTCATCACCAGCGACAGCGGCAGATAACCGCCGCTGATGCCCTTGGATAAGCAGAGAAAATCCGGCCAGATATTGGCTTGCTCGCAGGCGAAGAAAGTACCGCTGCGGCCGCAACCGACCGCGATTTCATCGGCGATCAAATGCACGTCGTATTTGTCGCACAGTGCACGCACCAGCTCCAAATACAGCGGCTCATGCATCGCCATGCCGGTCGCGCATTGCACCAGCGACTCCAGAATCACGGCGGCGATATGGTTAGCGCGCTGCTGCAATAATGTTTCCAGCTCATGCGCGGCGCGGCGTGCCACATCGAGTCCGGTTTCACCTTCCTGCGCGGCGCGGTCATCCGGCGACATCACCACATGCACAGATTGCAGCAACGAGCCATAGGCTGTGCGAAACAGCGGCACATCGGTCACAGCCAGCGCACCCAAAGTTTCGCCGTGATAGCTATTCTTCAAACAAACAAATTCGCACTTATCCGCATGACCGGCATTGCGCCAGTAATGCGCGCTCATCTTCAGGGCAATCTCCACAGCAGAAGCGCCGTCGGAAGCATAGAAGCAGTGACCAAGAACTTGGTCGGTTTTTTTTGCTAAGGCTTCCGATAATGCAATCACCGGCTCATGGGTGAAGCCGGCCAGCATCGCATGCTCCAGCTTGTCGAGCTGATCTTTCAGCGCGGCATTGATGCGCGGATTGGCGTGGCCGAACAGGTTGACCCACCAAGAAGAGATCGCATCCAGATAACGCTTGCCATCGGCATCGTACAGCCACACGCCCTTGCCGTGACTGACCGGGATCAGCGGCACGCTTTCATGGTGCTGCATTTGCGTGCAAGGGTGCCAGACGCTTTGCAGACTGCGGGCGACCCAGTCGGATTGTTTTACTTGATTCACGCTTGCTCCATCAATCCCCCTCTCCCCTCGCGGGAGAGGGTTGGGGTGAGGGGGATGCCAGCCGCATCGACTATCCGCATCAACACCGCCTCCATATTTGATAACACTTCATTGTTCCAGAACCGGATCACGCGGAAGCCTTGCAACTCCAGCCAGCGTGTTCGTGTTTCATCGTATTCCAGTGCTTCAGCATGCTGCCCGCCGTCCAGTTCGATAATGAATCTTTTTTCAAAACAGGCGAAATCGACGATGTAATTGCCTAATTCCACCTGTCTACGGAATTTCATTGCACCGATTTGCCGATTACGCAAACGCATCCAGAGTGCTTTTTCGGCCTCAGTTTGATTGCGGCGTAACTGTCTTGCGAACATCCAGCCCCCTCACCCTACCCTCTCCCGCGCGGGGAGAGGGTTTCTTTGAATTTGCGCGCCTTAGTCCTGCAACCACCCCGGCTTGCGCTTTTCCAGAAATGCCTGCACTCCTTCCCGCCCTTCTTCCGAAGAACGGATGGCGGCAATGCGTTCAACCGTATCGGCGATCAAGGTTTCATTCAATTCGGCGCCGGCCACATCCTGCAACAGACGCTTCGCTTCGCGCAGGGCATGCGGACTGGCAGCCAGCAAAGCTTTCACGATCTCATCGATTTTTGCATCGAGTCCAGCAAGGTGTACGACTTCATGCGCGAAGCCAAAGGCGTGTGCCTGCTGCGCCGAAAAACGTTCCGCCGTCAGGACGTAACGATGCGCCGCGCGCGCACCCATCGCGCGCACCACATAGGGCGCGATGGTGGCGGGAATCAAGCCGATCTTCACTTCCGACAGACAAAATTGCACGGCATCGGCTGCCACGGCAATGTCGCAGGCCGCCACCAAACCCACGCCGCCGCCATAACAATCACCCTGTACTTTGGCGATGACTGGCTTAGAACAGGCGTAAATTGCCTGCAGCATCTGCGCCAGTCGCGCGGCATCGGCGCGATTTTCCGCTTCGTTGTAGCCGGCCATTGCTTTCATCCAGTGCAAATCCGCACCGGCGCAAAATACCGAGCCGCGCGCCGCCAGCACGATCACGCGCACTTGCGGATCGTTGCCGAGCAAGGTGAAAGCCTGCGTCAATTCCGCGATCATGGCATCGTCGAAGGCATTGCGCACATCCGGCCGGTTGAGCCAAACCGTCGCGCAATGGTCGTCGCGTTGCAGTTCAATGGTTTGATAGTTCATCATCACATCCGAAACACGCCGAACTTCGTTTCGGGAATCGGCGCATTCAAGGCCGCACGCAAACCCAATCCCAACACCATGCGCGTATCGACCGGATCAATCACGCCATCGTCCCACAGCCGTGCGGTCGCATAGTAAGGATGACCTTGCTGTTCATATTGCGCGCGGATCGGTTGCTTGAAGCTTTCTTCTTCTTGCTTGCTCCAGTTGCCGCCCTTGGCTTCGATGCCGTCGCGCTTGACGGTCGCCAGCACGCTGGCCGCCTGCTCTCCGCCCATCACTGAGATGCGCGCATTCGGCCACATCCACAGGAAGCGCGGATTGAAAGCGCGGCCGCACATGCCGTAATTGCCCGCGCCAAAACTGCCGCCGATGATGACGGTCAGCTTGGGCACGGCCGCAGTGGAAACGGCGGCAACCATCTTGGCGCCGTGGCGGGCAATGCCTTCGTTTTCATATTTGCGGCCGACCATGAAGCCGGTGATGTTTTGCAGGAAGATCAGCGGGATCTTGCGCTGGCAGCACAGCTCGATGAAGTGCGTACCCTTTTGCGCCGATTCGGAAAACAGGATGCCGTTGTTGGCGATGATGCCGACCGGCATACCGAACACATGCGCAAAGCCACACACCAGCGTCGCACCGTAGCGCGCCTTGAATTCGTCGAATGCGCTGCCATCGACGATGCGCGCGATCACCTCGCGCACGTCGTAGGGGCGGCGGGTATCGGCCGGAATCACGCCATACAATTCTTGCGCCGGATATTTCGGCTCGACTGACTCGCGCAGCGCCAGTTCGTGCATTTTTTTACGATTGAGATTGCCGGCGATAGTTCGTGCCAATGTCAGCGCATGGGTATCGTCATTGGCCAAATGATCGACCACGCCGGACAAACGCGTATGCACATCGCCGCCGCCCAATTCTTCCGCCGTCACCACTTCGCCGGTGGCGGCTTTCACTAGCGGCGGACCGCCGAGGAAGATGGTGCCTTGGTCTTTCACGATGATCGATTCGTCGCTCATCGCCGGTACATACGCGCCGCCGGCAGTGCAAGAGCCCATCACCACCGCGATCTGCGGAATGCCCTTGGCGGAGAGGTTGGCTTGATTGAAAAAAATACGGCCGAAATGCTCGCGGTCGGGAAAGACCTCATCCTGGTTCGGCAGATTCGCGCCGCCGGAATCGACCAGATAAATGCAGGGCAGTTGGTTCTGATCGGCGATTTCCTGCGCGCGCACATGCTTCTTCACCGTGACCGGATAATACGTGCCTCCCTTGACGGTGGCGTCGTTGCAGACGATCACGCATTCCTGCCCGGCGACGCGGCCGATGCCGGTGATGATGCCGGCGGCCGGTGCGGCATCGTCGTACATGCCGAAGGCGGCGAGCTGCGAAAATTCGAGGAAAGGCGTGCCGGGGTCGAGCAGCATCTGCACCCGCTCGCGCGGCAGCAGCTTACCGCGCCCGGTGTGTTTGGCGCGCGCTTGCTCGCCGCCACCCTGCATGATTTTTGCCACTTGCGCACGCAAATCATCGACCAGCGCCTGCATCGCCGCGACATTGGTTTGAAAGTCCGCGGCGCGGTTGTTGAGCTTCGTTTCCAGTACGGTCATTTTTCTTCTCCCGGGAAACTGCCGTCTAGGTAATACCAGCGTCCTTCTTCGCGCACGAAGCGGCTGACTTCGTGCAGACGGTGGGCGCGGCCGCCGATCTTATAGCGGGCGACGAATTCGACCGTCGCTGCATCGCCGTTTTCGACATGGTGTTTCACTGCCAAGCCCAACCACTTCATGCCCGGCTCGGTTGCCGTCAATCTGCCTTCCGGCAAGGTGCGCGGATACCAGCTTGTCCGCACATACACTTCATCCTGCAAGACGTAAGCGCTGTAACGCGAACGCATCAATTCCTGCGCGGTTTGCGGCAACGCGCCCTGTTCGATGAAGCGGCCGCAACAGTCCGCATAGCATCCCGCACCACAAGGGCAAGCTGCCGCTGCATCCAGCCTCTGCCGCATCAAATTTTGCCGTCTTTAAGGAAAGCTTCCAGTTGCGCGAAGCGATCGAATCCCCAGAACGGCTCGTCATCGACAATCACGAAAGGGGAGCCGAATACACCGCGCGTCATGGCTGCCTCAATCTCGGTTTTCAACATTTCTTTGACCACGTTGTTGTGACAAGCGTCATTCACTTCACCGACATCGAAACCCAATCCACTCGCCAGATGGGCGACGTTGTCGATCTTGCCGATGTCGATGCTGTCAACGAAGTAGGCTTGATACACCGCCTTGGCAAACGCAACCGCACGCTCCGCGCCATGATGACGCGCGATCCACAACATGGCGCGTGCCGCCGCCTGCGTCGCCAACGGAAATTCGCGCGGCTCTTGGTAAGGAATGCCGTGAAAGCGCGCGCTGCGGACGATGTCGTGCATCGTGTATTCGCCCTTCAATGGCACTTGCGGCAAAGGCGTGCAACCGGTGGCTTTGAACACCACGCCCAACAGGATCGGGTGCCAACGCACGCTGCGGCCGTATTGCGCGCCCAGCGCGTCGATGCGAGTCGATGCTAAGTAACCGTAAGGCGACGTAAAGTCGAAATAAAAATCGATGGGGGAGGGCATCCGACTTCCCTCACCAAGGAATCACGCGGCCGTCGTGGCCGCGATAGGTACCGCTGTCGGCCGGCTGCAGTGCGGCGATCACGGTTCGCATGCCGGCCACGCTTTGCTGCGGCGTGATGTTTGCGCCCGGCCCGCCCATGTCGGTCTGCACCCAGCCCGGACACAGGGCGAGAAACATCGCCTGCGGATAATCGGCGGCGGCAGTTTTGACCACCATGTTGAGTGCAGCTTTGGAGGTACGATACACCCAGCCGCCGCTCGATGCGGTTTCAGCGATGCTGCCCATGCCGCTGGAGATGAAAACAAATCGGCCCTTGCTCGACTCCACCAGCGGCGCGACAGTGGGGATCACTTGCATCGCACCCAGCACATTGGTGTGCATCACTTGGTCGAAGGCTTGCGCGGTCGGCGCTTCGAGCGCGCCATGCTTGGCGCCAAAGACACCGGCGACATACACAGCCAAATCGAGCTTGATGCCGTCGAGTTGCCAGCCCAGTGCCGCAATCGATTCGGCGCTCGCCACGTCGAGCTTCAGCGCTTCCGCGCCGGCGGCACGCAGTTCGGATAGAGCGGCATCGTCGCGTGCGGCGGCCCACACTTTCCAGCCATCG
>JAFECY010000003.1 GCA_018241865.1 Pseudomonadota bacterium
AAAAAATAATTCGCCGGCTTCCATTTCTGCTTTTCGCCACGCCGCCATGCAACGCCTGCTGTCCCTCGATCAATCGCCGCCATTCTCGGTGCCGCTGCGTTTTTTTCTCAGCGCACCGGCCTTCGCGCTACTCGCAGCGCTCTTACTGTTATGGCAGGGGCCGCAGGCGTTTATGTCGCGCTGGTCGCCGGCCACGCTAGCACTGACGCATCTGCTAACCATCGGCGTCTTGAGCATGACCATGATCGGCGCATTGCTGCAGATTCTGCAGGTGGTCGCCGGCGTCGAAATTCCGCAGGCACGACAATCGGCCGCTGCGATCCACGCGCTACTGACCGTCGGCTGCCTACTATTGGCTTGCGCCTTTCTCGAAAGCGAACCGTGGTTGTTTCGATTGGCGCTGCCCTGTTTATTGCTTGGTTTCGGCTGGCTGCTGATCGCTTGCGCCATCGGCATGTGGCGTAATCCGACGGTGTCGGAAACGCTTTCCGCCATCCGGCTGTCGCTCATCGGCTTGAGCATCGCCATCCTGCTTGGCGCGCTTGCCGCCAGCGTCTTCGCTTGGTCTTGGGAACTACCCTTGTTACCCTTGCCGCTCTTGGCCGACTTGCACGCTGGTTGGGGTTTGTTGGCTTGGGTCGGCTTACTAGTAGTGGGCGTGGCGTACCAAGTCGTGCCCATGTTCCAAGTTACCGAAATTTATCCGACATCGGTAACGCACAAACTAGCCGGTAGCGTGTTCATTGCACTGACGTTATGGACTGTGGCAACTTACTTGGCGCCAGAAACACCGCACTGGCTGGAACAATTGCCGGCACTGCTGCTGGGGGTGGGTTATCTCACATTCGCTATCGTCACCCTACAATTGATCCGGCATCGCAAACGGCCACGCACCGACGCCGCCACGCTGTTCTGGTATGCCGCGCTCAGTAGTCTCAGCGGCGCTGTGTTGCTATGGCTGTTGGCGCAATGTATGCCGGCGCTATCAGCGTCATCCGCCTATCCGCTCTTACTGGGCGTGTTGTTCATCGCCGGTTTCGCCTGTTCCGTCATCAACGGTATGTTGTACAAAATCGTACCGTTCCTAGTCTGGTATCACCTGCAGCACCGCATCACCGATCGCAGCCAACGCGCGCCTAATGTGCGGCAAGTGATCGACGAGCAAGCATCGCTGCGCCAATTCGGCGCGCACGTGGTGGCGCTGCTTCTGCTACTAGGGGCAACATGGGATGCAGAAATGCTGGCGCGACCAGCCGCGGTCGCCTTCGGCATTTCCTCCGCTTGGCTGCTGCGCAATCTGCTGCAGGCGATGCGCACCTACCGAGATTTCAACAAACGCATGACGCTGGCAACGGCGTGAATTTTATTCTTCGTAATTGCGCAATTTCTCGACATCGAGAATCGTGATGATCTTGCCGCTGATGCCGATCAACTGCTTGGCGGCCAGCATGTGCAGGACGCGCGAAAAATGTTCTGGCGTCAGATTCAGGCGCGAAGCAATCACTGCCTTGTTGGCCTGCAGCGTGAGCGTGTCACCGTCGTCTTGAGGGTCGCCCTTCAGCAAATAACCGATCACGCGCTCGACGCCTGAACGCAAGGAGTAGGCTTCCACATCCCCCATCAATCCATGCAGGCGACGGCTCAAACCCGCCAACATCTTGCGCGCGAATTTCGGATCGTGCTCCAGCTCACCGAACACGGCGGCATTGGAAACATGTAACAGCAAAGAATCGGCCAGAGTTTGGGCAGTGACGATGTAAGGTTTTTCCATGAACATCAACGCCTCGCCGAAACTGTGGCCGGGGCCGATGATCTCCACCACTTTTTCATCGCCTTGCGACGAAGTAAACGCCAGCTTGACCTGGCCATAGATCACGCAATGAAAACCGACGCAAGGGTCGCCGCGCCGGAATAACACTTCACCACGTTCCGCCCGTCGTTCGGTCGTGCCTGCGGCGATACGATCAAGTTCGTCTGCCGTCATCTCGTTGAAGAGAGGCAGGCGGGAGAGAAATTCCTGTACTTTGATTTTTGCGGCGTTCATTGCTATGTCATCGTATGCAAAACGATCATGTTACCTGCAGGGTTAAAAATAGGGCAGCAAAACCGCCCTCCTCCATCGCCATGCGCAATTTACTTTGCTTACTTCGGGTACAGCAGCATTTGCGTACATCGAAACAGCGCGATGGTCTTGCCCGATTCGCGATGTGTGACGACCGCATCCCATACCTGTGTCGTCTTGCCGCGATGGACGATGGTCGCGACGCAGTCGATCGTGCCGTCGCGAGCGGTGCCGAGGTGATTCGATTTGAGTTCGATGGTGGTGAAACCGCTCGCCCCTTGCGGCAGATTGGCGAAGCAACCGCAGCCGGCGGTCGTGTCGGCCAGCGTCACCACGGAGCCCGCATGCAAAAACCCATTCGGCGCCATCAACTCCCGACGCACCGGCAGTTCGGCGCGCACTTGCGTATCGTCGATGTGGGTGATGTTCAGTCCGAGATAACCCGGCAGACAGTCGGCAGCCATTTTGTTGAACTGTTCAATGCTGAACATGGTGCGCTTTCCAGTTATTTTCATAGGCGGCAGAAATCAGCATCTGCCGTGTGATCTGCATCCGCTACGCCCGTCACATACCCTGAGGCGCTTCCTTGCCGTCCGCCGCATCCTTGCCGGGCTGCACCGGGATCGCACCAGACACTAGACCGCCTTCGCACAATTCCTGCTGCTGTTCCCGGCTTAGCCCCTGCATGCGGCTTCTGACTTCTTCCATCGCCTTGCCATTCGCGATTTCCTGCGTCGCAACTGGCGCTTCCGGCATGATAGGTGGTGTGGCGCGCTTATCGATGCGGCCCGGCGCATTGGACGCGCTACCGGATGTATTCGCCTCCGGGGTGCGCATTGCGCGGGACATCTTGCTCACTAGGTCGCCGATAGACACATCGCCACCGCCACCCTGACGCGATTGCATGAACGCACCGGCCATTTCGATAAACATACCCATCTGTTGCTGCTTGGCCAGCCATTGCCGTTCCAGTTCAGGCCGTCGTGCGGCGTAACGCGCAGAAAAAACTGAATCGAGCCGAGCGCAATGCGCGGCAATCGCCGCATAATCGGCTTTTTGCCGTGCGATGACAGAATTCAGAAATACTTGGCCCAGCGTCTTTTGCACATAATCAATGACAGCGGGCGATGGCTCGGTGGACGCGCCGCCCGGTTGTGCTGCGCCGGGCGACTGCGCATGCGCCGCGCCACAGCATGCTAGGGCGACGATCAGCAGGGTTGTTCGTTTCATGAGACCCCCATGTTTATTATCAATCATGTTACACCACCTCGATTATCCCTTTAACCCCTTCCCCCATCCCCATCCGTTTCAAGCCACAAGCCATCCTGGCCAGTTTTCTGGAGACACCCATGTTCCCTCGCCTATTCGTATCAATCGCATCGATACTATTGGCCGCCGCTGCGTCCGCTTCCGCCCAAGTCATCGCGCCGCCGCTGCCGCCCCAACCGTCGCACCCACCACGTCTGATCGAAACCGTCGGCGCGGATAGGCCGGTGCAATTGCAAAGTCTGCGCATCAGCAGCGAAATCAGCGGCAGCATGGCCGAGACGACCGTGAAGATGGTGTTCTTCAATCCCAACCAGCGCCAGTTGGAAGGCCAGTTGCAATTTCCGCTGTTGGACGGCCAGCAGATCAGCGCGTTCGCGCTCGACATCGAAGGCAATCTGCGCAGCGCCGTGCCGGTGGAAAAAGCACGCGGCCGGCAGATTTTTGAAGCCATCGAACGGCGTCAGGTCGATCCCGGTTTGCTGGAGCAAACCCAGGGCAACAACTTCAAGCTGCGTATCTATCCGATTCCCGCCCAAGGCACGCGCACGGTCGAGTTGACATATACCGAAGCCATGAAGCGCGACCGCAAGTTCTGGGCTTATCGCTTGCCGCTGGCTTATGGCGAGCATTTGCAGGATTTTGACTTGTCGCTGCAGATACGCGGCAGCAGCGGCGTGCCGCAAGCCAGCGGCGCGCTCGGCGAGGTGCAGTTGCGCCGGGAAGCGCATGGCTATGTCGCCCGCGTGACGAAAAACCGATACGCACCGCATGGTGCCTTGACCATCCTGATCCCGACCGCGCAGCAGGAAATCAGCTATGTCCAGGAGCACGACGGCGACACCTATTTCGTGACCGAGATTCCGGTTGCCATCAAGCGCAGTCCACGCGCCCTGCCCAAAGTGGTCGGCCTGCTGTGGGACAGTTCCGGCTCCGGCGCGGCCCGTGCGCGCGAAGCCGAACTGGTCGAACTGGATCGTTATTTCAAGGCGCTGGGTAATGCCGAGGTGCGCCTGACCCGCTTGCACGATCGTGCCGAGAAAACCGGCACCTTCCGGGTCGTCAACGGGAAATGGGATGCCTTGCGCGCATCGCTGGCGGCCACGGTGTATGACGGCGCCAGCGCGCTGGCCGATTGGCAGCCGCAAGCCGATGTCGGCGAATACCTGCTGGTCAGCGATGGCCTGAGCAACTACGGCGCGAACCGCTTCCCGCAACTCGCCGCCGGCCAGCGCCTGTATGCGCTCAACTCCGCGCTGTCGGCTGATACCGGCCGGCTGGCGGCATTGGCCGAGCGCAGCGGTGGACGTCTAGTACAAGTGCGAGCGGACAAGCCGGGCGCAGCCGCCGCTGCCTTGCTGACGGAAGGCACGCATGTGCGCAACATCAACGCCAACGGCGCGACCGCCGTGCTGGTCGATACCGACGATGCGTCGCAAGGCGTGCTGCGGGTGGCCGGCAAGCTGCTGCAGCGCGAAGCCCGACTGACACTGACCATCGTCGAGCAAGGCAAGCAGAGGGAGATGACGGTCGCCGTTTCTGCCAACAATCCACGTCACCCTCTGGCCGCCCACGTATGGGCCGGTTATCAGTTGCATGCACTGGAAGCCGATTACGAATTCAATCGCGCCGCCATCCGCCGCCTCGGCACCGCCTTCGCCATGCCGACCCGCGAGACGTCGCTGATCGTGCTGGAGCGCTTGGATGATTACGTGCGCTACGACGTCACGCCGCCAAGCGCACTGGCCGATGCTGTCGCGGTATTGAAAAAGACGCGCGGCATAGTATTGCAAAAGCAGCGTAGCGCCCATGTGGAACGCATCGCGCGCGAATTCGAGCAGAAGGTCGCGTGGTGGGAAAAGCGCTATCCGAAGGACGAACCGCCGAAGAAAAAAGATGCACGCAATGACGAGTCGCGTCCGATGGCGATGCCCACGCCCGCCTCCGTAGCCGCTTCACGTTCCGCCCAGTCGCCGCGAGAAGCTGAGAGAGCGAGCAATGTCTCCGGCCTCAAGGCGCTCGCGAAAACAGCATCCAGCGATAGTGACGGCGCGCCGGAAATCGGTATCGCCCTGAAGAAGTGGACCTCGGACGCGCCCTACATCGCCCGCATGAACGCCGCCAGCGCCGACGACATCTACAAGATTTATCTCGACGAGAAACTATCTTGGGCCAACAGCAGCGCCTTCTATCTCGACGCCGCCGACATGTTGCTGGAAAAAGGCCAGCGCGATCTCGCCCTGCGCGTGCTGTCCAACTTGGCCGAGATGGATCTGGAAAACCGCCACGTGTTGCGCATTCTCGGCTACCGCCTGTTGCAGGCCGATGCACCGGAACTGGCCATCCCCATATTCGAGAAAGTGCAATATCTGGCCGAGGAAGAACCGCAATCTTTCCGCGATCTTGGCCTAGCGTTTGCAGCGGCGAAACATGATCAGAAGGCCGTCGATCAGTTGTACGAAGTGGTGGCGCGCCCTTGGGACGGCCGTTTCGCCGAAATCGAACTGATCGCGCTGGCGGAGATGAACGCCATCATCGCCAATGCGCCGACGCCGCTCGACACCAGCCGCATCGATCCGCGCTTCTTGAAAAACATGCCGCTCGACGTGCGCGCCGTGCTGACTTGGGACGCCGACAACAGCGACATGGATTTGTGGGTGACTGACCCCAACGGCGAGAAATGCTATTACGGCCACCGCTTCACTTATCAAGGCGGCCGCATGTCGCGCGATTTCACCGGCGGCTATGGCCCGGAAGAGTTTTCGCTGCGCGATGCCAAGCCGGGTAAATATCGTATCGAAGCCAATTTCTTTGGCAGTCGCCAACAAGTCGTGGCAGGTGCCACCACGCTGCAAGTCAGACTGACCAGCGGTTTCGGCAGCAAGGCTGCGAAAGATCAAATGATTACCCTGCGCTTGAAAGGACGCGGCGCGACAGAATTCGTCGGCGAGTTTGAGGTGAAGGCGAACGAGATGAAGGCGAAATAACATGCGTCACATTGCCGCAGACAGTTTTCACCCTATCTGCGGCAATCCTGCCGTTGCGGACCTTACAGCCATGTGTGGCATTCGGGAATCAACTCGGCTAGACTGGCGCCCATGTCTGCCGACTTCTCCGACGAAACCCTGATGCTGCACTATCGCCACGGCGATCTGTCTGCATTCAAGGAATTGTATCGCCGTCATCGTCAGGGCTTGTACCAGTTCATCGCTTGGCGCTCGCCGCGCAAGGACTGGGTGGAGGAAATCGTGCAAGACAGTTGGGCTAATCTGCACAAAGCGCGCGCGACTTACGAACCGCAGGCCAGCTTCAAGACTTTTTTGTATCAAATCGCGCGCAATCGACTCATCGATATTTTGCGTCAAAAGCAAGCCATCACGGCCAGCGATCTCGGCGCGGACGACGATGAGGGATCGCGCTTCGCGCATCTAGCCGACAATGCCGATGAAGTGGCAACGCCGCAGGACATACTGGATAAAAAGCAGCAATTAAGCGCCTTGCGCGCCGCCCTCCAAACCCTGCCGGCAGAACAGAAGGAAGCCCTGATCCTGCAGCAATTCAACGATATGCGTTTGGAAGACATCGCCACGCTGACTGGCGTGAACGTAGAAACCGTGAAAAGCCGCCTGCGCTACGCCATGAACAAATTGCGTCGGCATATATTGAACGCGCAAGAAAAGAGCGAACTGGCATGAGTACCCGCGACACCGATCAAGACGACGACGCCCGCTTTGCAGCCTTCCTGCGCAAGGACGACGAGCTATCGCAACTGCTGCGCGCGCTCGACCAGCCCGAACCGTCGGCGGCGCTGGATGCCGCCATCTTGCGCGACGCTGAAATCGCGCTGCA
>JAFECY010000040.1 GCA_018241865.1 Pseudomonadota bacterium
AAATTTACAGCGTCATTGCCAAGCATCACTCTCGGCTGCTCCAATTATCTGCAATTGATTGATAAAAATGTACCTGAATTTTCAGAAAGAAGCATTATCTGCCTGGACTCGGATGCAGCACAGCAGATTGGCAGAAAGAAACTGAAAACCGTAGTGCTGCTGCCTGGCTGTTTGCCACCAGATCAATTGATCTTTGAGCATCTATACAACCTCCCAGCAAACGATAGTTTCTGGCAGAACGGATTGCAGTTCACTAGGGACGTATTCACAAATGTGGCAGCTGAGGTCATCCGTGAATTTTCCATCACGGGCGAACATGTTGATGTGAAGGCGTGTTTGGCTGCATACACCGGAGACAAGAAGCCACGGGAAGTTTTCAAACGTTTCTACAAAGACGCTGAATTTCAGAAAATCGTGGCATCTGTTACTAAATCGCCTAACCCGTGGAAGCATTGGATTGAAAATAATATTGATGCTTGCAACGATTTTTTGCAGAAGTTTGAACTTGCCATCCGTGGCGTGATGAGTGGAGGCTATGCGATTGATGTGAGTAAGCTGGCCGCATTGAAAGCGAATTTAAAGAGGGCTTGATCATGTATTCCAACAAGCTGCATAGCCCATTGCGATATCCGGGGGGGAAAGCGCCCTTTGCCCCCTTCATTGCCAAAGTGATGGAGAAAAACGGCCTTGCTAATGGCCATTACCTTGAGCCTTATGCCGGCGGCGCAGGCGTGGCGCTGGAGCTTTTGTTTGAAGGCCAAGCTAGTCATATCCATATCAACGATGCTGACCCTGCGATTTATGCCTTTTGGGCGGCAGTAACGAAGCATTCGGACGAGTTGCTGAGTCTGCTGGATGCAACGCCTATCACGATGGAAGAATGGTTTCGCTGGCGCTCAGTGCTGCGCGAGGAAAGCAAGGCATCCATGGTTGAAAAGGGATTCGCAACGCTGTTTCTGAATCGAACAAACCGGTCGGGAATTCTGAAGGCCGGAGCGATTGGCGGGAAAAATCAGGCTGGCGACTACAAGTTGGATGCTCGCTTCAAGAAGGATGTCGTGGCCGCAAGGATTGAGGCAATCGCCAAACGTTCAGATGACATCTCCGTGTATTGCGAAGATTCTTTGCAACTCCTGACGCGGTGCCCCGAGTTCTTGCCGAAGCAGTCCTTGATCTATCTTGATCCTCCCTATTACGTCAAAGGCAAGGGTTTGTATCGTAACTATTACGAACATGACGATCACGTTGCGATAGCAAAAAAACTTCAGCAAAAAAATTTCAAGTGGCCGTGGGTGGTGTCCTATGACAACGCTGAGGAAATCTGTGCCATGTACCAGATGAGCCAGTCGTTGAGCTACGGGCTGAACTACACCGCACAAAGGCGGTACGTGGGCAATGAGGTGATGTTTTTCAGTCGGAACGTTGTTGTCCCTGATGAAGCCATCCCACAAACAAAAGCCGTTGGCTGATCATTGCCGAACAGGAAAAATTGATGAGTAGCAGTAAACAAAAACTAGAACTGACATGGATCGGGAAGGACAAGCGCCCCAAGCTGGAACCGCGCATCCTGCTCGAAGACCCGGACAAGTCCTATCACGCCAAACAGCGCGTGTCGGACAACGACATTTTCGACAACCGCCTGATCTTCGGCGACAACCTGCTGGCGCTCAAAGCGTTGGAGCAGGAGTTTGCGGGCAAGGTTAAATGTGTATTTATCGACCCGCCGTACAACACGGGTAGTGCCTTTACTCATTACGACGATGGGCTGGAGCACTCGATCTGGCTGGGACTGATGCGGGATCGGCTGGAGATCATTCGGCGGTTGCTGGCGGATGATGGTTCGCTGTGGATCACGATTGATGATAACGAAGCGCACTACCTCAAGGTAATGTGCGATGAGGTATTTGGGCGAGGGAATTTCATTTCAAATGTCGTATGGCAGAAAAAATCGTCGCCTCAAGCAAATGCCACATGGCTTTCGGATAGCCATGATCATGTTCTCGTGTACGCCAAGGACAAGATGCGCTTCCAGCCCAGGAAGCTCGGTCGAACCGAAAAGCAGAACGAAATTTACAAGCACTCCGATGAATACGATGGCATCGGGGAAGATGGGAAGTGGTATGGGCGCGGCCCGTGGTTCCCCGGTGATTTCACGCTCAGCCTCGCATCTGGCGCGCGAGGAAAGCAGTACGCGAAAACGGGCGTCAGCGACAACATCTATCCAATTACAACTCCATCAGGCCGAGAGGTGCTGCCTGCGAAGGGGCGTGCCTGGGCTTATGTCCGATCGTCATACGAGCGACTCCGGACAGAGCATCGCGTCCATTTCGGCAAGGATGGGAGTAGTAAACCAACCATCAAGCGGTTCCTGTCCGAGATTGAAGGTGATGGTGTTCCGGCGATGACGACATGGCACTACTCTGAAGTCGGCGAGAACCGGACGGCAGCACAGGAAGTGAAAGTCTTCAATCCCGAATCACCGTTCGCCACTCCAAAGCCAGAGAAACTTATCGCCCGGATTCTCGAGATCGCCTCTGTGCCAGGGGATATTGTTCTCGATTCCTTCGCCGGCTCCGGCACAACTGGCGCAGTTGCCCACAAAATGGGGCGTCGCTGGATCATGGTGGAACTGGGCGACCACATCCACACCCACATCATTCCGCGTCTGCAAAAAGTCATCGACGGCGAAGATCAGGGTGGCATTTCCAAAGCAGTGAATTGGCAAGGCGGCGGCGGCTTTCGCTACTACAGCCTCGCGCCCTCGCTCATCGTCAACGACCGCTGGGGCAACCCGGTCATCAACCCGGAATACAACCCGGCACAACTGGCGGAAGCCCTGGCCAAGCTGGAAGGCTTCACCTACGCACCTTCGGAAACCCGCTGGTGGCAGCATGGCCATTCCAGCGAGCGCGACTTTCTGTTCGTCACCACGCAAAACCTGTCTGCCGATCAGTTGCAGGCGCTTTCCGATGAAGTGGGTGGCGATCAAAGCCTGCTGGTGTGCTGCGCGGCCTTCCGAGGGGTGACGACGGCGCAGGCCTCGCAACGCTGGCCAAACCTGACGCTGAAGAAGATTCCCAAGATGGTGTTGGCGCGCTGCGAATGGGGCCATGACGACTACAGCCTGAATGTGGCGAACCTGCCGATGGCCAAGCCTGAGCCGGAGTCGCCCTCACCCCAACCCTCTCCCAGAGGGAGAGGGAGAAAAGCGGACAAGGCCAGCACCATGCCGGATTTGTTCAGTGAT